>CAYYDL010000566.1:0-2387 GCA_964470545.1 uncultured Hyphomicrobium sp.
GTTTGCCGTTTTGCGGTCAAACCGACGTCATCGATTCTCTCGCCGCGCCGGACTATCGACCGGCAAGGACATGAGACCGAGATCATCACGAAAGGACGTCATGATCCCTGCGTCGGCATCCGCGCAGTGCCCGTTGGTGAAGCCATGATGGCCATCGTGCTCGCCGATCATTTCCTGCGCCACCGGAGCCAGATCGGCGCTTGAATCCCGGAGGGTCGGACGATCGCGCAGTTCGAGAAGATTGTTGTCCTTACCGGGGCGGGCCTATCCGCTGAAAGCGGTGTTCCGACGTTCCGCGACCCAGACGGTATCTGGGCGAAATATGATTGGCGAGAGGTTGCAACGCCTGAAGGCTTCCTGCTCGATCCGGCGCGCGTTCATGCCTTCTACAATGCGCGGCGGCGCGCGCACCAAGGCATCAAGCCTAATGCGGCACACCTTGCCCTCGCCCGTCTTGAAGCCGAACATGGCAGCGTCACGATCGTAACGCAGAACATCGATGCGCTGCACGAAACCGCCGGATCAAAATCTCTGATCCATATGCATGGTGAACTGTTCAAGGCGCTTTGCACCTTCTGCAAGCATCGTTTTCCGTGGCACGACGATCTCTCCGTTGACGCCTCGTGTCCCTTCTGCGGGCTTCCCGGCGGCATGCGCCCGGACGTCGTCTGGTTTACCGAGATGCCGTACCAGATGGGCCGGATCAATGCTCTTCTCGGTGCGGCTGATCTCTTCGTTTCGATCGGAACGAGTGGGCACGTCTATCCCGCTGCTGGTTTCGTCACTGAAGCTCGCGGACACGGTGCGCGCACAGTCGAACTCAATCTCGAACCGTCGGAGGGCGCCAGCGAGTTCGACGATGCGGTCTACGGGCCTGCAACGGAAATCGTGCCGGCCTTCGTAGAGCGCATTCTTTCCGGTCAGCATTAGCGGCGGAATATAGCGACGACTTCGACGTGCGCGGAATAGACAAACTGATCGATGGGCGTGACGCTCTCGATTTTGAAGCCGCCATCGACAAGATGGCGCGCGTCGCGCGCCAGCGTTGCCGGATTGCAGGACACGGCGACGACCGTTTTTACCTTCGATTTCGCCAATCGTTGCGATTGGGCTTCGGCTCCGGCGCGCGGTGGATCGAACACGACGGCATCGTACTCGTTCAGTTCGAGAACGGATAGTGGATCCCGGAAGAGATCGCGCACGATGGCGTCGATCGGCTTCAGCCCCGACGTCTTTTTTGCAGCGCTCGCGAGCGCGGCAATTGCGGGCTTACTGCCGTCATAAGCAGAGACACGTGCGCGCATGGCGATCGGGAATGTGAAAGCGCCCAAACCGCAAACAAGATCGGCGACGCGTTGGGCTTTGCCGAGCGCGGCGGCGACACGGTTCGCAATAGCGGTCTCGGCAGCTTCGACCGCCTGCACAAAAACGGCTGGCGGAAGCGGAACATCAGCCGGGCCGAACTGCAGGAACGGCTGCAGGGTTTCGACCACAACATCACCGCTGACGACGAGACGGGCAACGCCAATCTGTATCGCGCCGATGGCGAGCTGGCTCCGGATCTCGGGTGTCAGCTTGCGTTGCGTGTTGTCGATTTCAATATCCAGACCGGAGCGCGTGAGCGTGATGACAACGCGCACCTCGGTACGTTTCGGCAAAATCGGTCCAGTCAGCCTCGCGACCGCAGGCAATGCCAAGACGATTTTAGGTTCGAGGACGGGGCACTCTTTGATCGCGATCAGTTCGTGCGACGCGGCTGCATGGAAGCCGATTTCGATGCCCTCTTCCGTTCGCTGAGCCTTGAGCGCAGCGCGGCGGCGTTGCCCCGCGGGCCGTTCGAGGGCGTCGACTTCGGGCTCGAGGCCGCGCGCTTTGAAAGCGTCGGCGACCGATGCGCGCTTCCAGACTGCATAAGCGTCGGGCGCCAGATGCTGGACGCTGCAGCCGCCACATGTGCCGAAATGCTTGCAAATCGGAGAGACGCGCTCTGGGCTCGGTTCGAGGATGCGCCGCAAACGGCCCCGATCCCCATCGATGTCGGCGAGGACATGATCGCCTGGCAACGTGAACGGAACAAAAATGTTTCGTCCTTCGAGATCGGCGACGCCGTCGCCCTGGGCGCCGAGACGGGCGATGAAGAATTCCCGTTCCTCAGTCATCGTAGCGGGCTCCGAGCAGCATTTCCGCGTTTCCAGAGCCGCCCAAAATGGGCGATGGCAGATCGCCGGTGATCGTCCAACCGGGCTGTCGTCCGAGCCAGTCACGGACGGTATCGAGTGCCCCTTGTCGAATGGCGTCGTCGCGGACAATGCCGCCACTCCCGACGTTCTCCCGTCCCACTTCGAATTGTGGTTTCACGAGCACGACGATCCAGGCGCCGGGCGCAG
>CAYYDL010000567.1:0-1678 GCA_964470545.1 uncultured Hyphomicrobium sp.
GCACTCGTCACCATTCCCATTCGCCTCGTCAGCGCAACGGCGTCCGAAGAGAAGGTCGCGCTTCATCAGGTCGATCGCAAAACCAAACAGCGCATTCGCTATCAGAAAGTGGCGGGCGAGGGCGGTAGAGTCGTTCCTCAGTCGGACATCGTCCAGGGCTATGAACTCGATAACGGTAACTACGTTCTGTTCGAGCCGGAGGAACTCGACAAGCTGAAGCTCGATACGCGTCACACAGTCGAACTTACCGAATTTGTAGAAGCGTGCTCCATTGATCCGCTCTATTTCGCCAATCCTTATTATGTCCTGCCGGACGGAGACGTGGCTGAGGAAGGCTATCGCATCATCCGCGATGCATTAAAGGCCACAAAGAAATACGGCGTCGGCCAGCTGACGATCCGCGGACGCGAGAACCTGATCGCGATGAAGCCGTGCGGCAATGGCTTGATGCTGGAGACGCTCCGCTATGCGAGTGAGATCCGCGATGCTGACCAGATCTTCGAAGATATCGGTACGAGCAAACTGCGCCCTGAGCTGATCGACATGGCGAAGCAGCTCATCGACGAGCGGACGCGGAAGTTCGATCCTGAAGAATTCAAAAATCACTACGCTGAGGCACTCCGCACGCTGGTGAAGGATAAAGTCGCGGGCGGTCTGTCAACCGAGGTGGCGGGCGGAGCAGAGGATACGACGGGCGGCAAGGTGATCGATTTCATGGAAGCACTGCGCCGATCGACGAGCAAGACGACGACGAAGCCTTCCGGCGGTCACGCGAAGACCGCCGCCTCGCGTCAGAAACGTGAGCCAGTGAAGCGTGCAGCGCCTAAGGCTCAGAAACGAAAATCGCGTGGCCGTGGCTAATTCGGGTCTCGCAACCGAAGACTCGTGCTATGGTTACAGAAGATTGCGAATTGCGCCGGCTCGCTGACAGGATTCGCGTATCCGACAGCGTCTCGTATCGCTCAACGTGAGCACGGGAAGCGATGTCGCCTGATTGCGCTTGCAACTTCAGGAGGTCCCCATGCATCCGATCTTGGCACTATGGATGTGGATGTTCGTCTCGCAGCATTTCACGCAGCAGATGCTGCTGAGCGTCTTTTGATTTTTTCAGTTTTCGATTGATTTGGTCACAGGCCGGCGAACATCTTTTGCCGGCTTATCTTCACGCAAACCCTTGAATGCTGCGTGTCTCAGAAGGCCATCTTGCGTCCAGGCGCGGTATTCGATTTGCGCGACGAGCTGAGGCTTCACCCAAATCACGTCTCGGCGCTGCAGGTTCGTCAACGGGCCTTTGACGGGTGGTTCTTCGACGGCGAGCGGCTTTAATTGGCGCATCAGATCGGATGCAATCTGATGGGTGTAGCCGGTACCCACGCGGCCCGCATAGATGAGCTGCTTTCGGGCATAGTAGCCCACGACCAGCGCGCCGACTGCGTTCCGTGTCGCATTCGAATTGAGATATCCGACGATCACGAACTCGTCGACCTGGACGCATTTCGATTTGAGCCAATCTTCATGACGGCCAGAGCGATAGGGTCGATCTATCCTCTTTGAGATGATGCCTTCGAGCCCCAGCTTGCAGGCCTGCGAGAGCATTTCGGCGCCGTCGGTCGCGAGATGCTCACTCTATCGGATCTGCCGGGCATTCGAGCGTCGCGCGAAGAGATTGCGAAGTGCC
>CAYYDL010000568.1:0-1930 GCA_964470545.1 uncultured Hyphomicrobium sp.
CGCATCTCTGTTATCAGGAAAGCAGCGTCGATGATCTCTATGCGGAGATTGCTCGCGGTCGCATTGACGTGATCATTGTTCCGCATGATCCCCAAATGCCGTTCGGCGCCGGTTGGATGCGTCTTCCCCTGATGCTCGATCGCCTGGTATTCATTCCACGTTTGTCGCAGCAAGAACATTGGCGCGCCATCGAATGCGTAACCGTGAGAGATATTGCACAAGAGAAATTCGTTTTACTGCCTGATACCTGCGGCCTGACGCGAGCGACCAACCGGCTTTTTCAAGCCCAGGGCTACTTGATCAATAGGCACGGCGGCGAGGCGAGCAGCTATCGGGCAATTCTCGAGTGGGCCGAAGTTTCTCTCGCGTCCGGAATACTGCCCAATTCAAAGGTTTTGGATCATCGAGGCATCGTCATCCCAATCGTCGACAACGGGCATCCTGTCGCCCTCGAATATATCGTTCTCGGCAAGCCTCCAAAGGTCGCGACGAAGATCTTCACGGAACTATGGGATTCCCTACTCGAAAGCAAAGTCGCCCTGGGGCACGATACTCTCTACGAAGAGATGCCTGTGCACGCGAACTACTGGCATATGAGCCAGACTTGAGCCGGACCCTCCATAGAAGCTCTTGGCGGTCACCGTATTTATACGCCGTCTCAAGGGTATTCGTGACGTGTGAGATTCCAGTCCATCGTCGTTTACGATGCTGTCTGATGTTTGCGGGTGTCGACCAACACATCGGCAAACGTCACCGGTTGCGCTTCATTGAGCGGCATCGACATCAATTCGGTCCGACGTTCCTTGCGCGAAGCCGGCAAAAAACAATATCCGAAATAAGGAGGAAACTGTCGATGAAAGGCCGGTTCGCTCTCGCGATTGCCATCAGCTTAACGGCGACGCCGATGGCATTTGCCCACGGCGTTATGAGAAGTGACGAGGACCTGATGATGGTCCTGAAAACTGCGGCTCCTGCCACGATCGTCGAGCACGCAACGATCATGAACATGGCCGAAGATGGGACGATGAAGGTCATCCAAAAGGGAACGAACGGCTGGACTTGCATGGACCCGGGCACGCACGGTAACGGCGAACCGATGTGTGCCGACGAAGCCGCAATGGCTTGGGCCGGCGCCTGGCAGAACAAGAAACCCCCGACGGCGGCCATCGGCTTCATGTACATGCTCAATGGCGATAGCGGCGTGAGCAACACTGATCCTTACGACGAAAGCCCAGAAGCGACGGCGACAAATAATTGGGTCCAGACCGGCCCTCACGTGATGATTGTCGGAACAGATGCAAAGGGCATGATGGCTCAATATCCAAGGGATGCGAAAGCCGATCCTAGTCGGCCATATGTCATGTGGCCGGGTACGCCCTATGAGCACCTTATGCTGCCGGTTAAATAAACCGGCCTGAAAATAGGCGCGCCGGCTCGTACAGTCGGCGACGTCTTTATTTTTAGATCATTTTCCTCTTCTCCACGCGTCGCTGAAGAAGAGTGAATCGAGGAGTTTGAGTCATTCGCACGTTTGGTGAGGAGTGTCCCACCTCTACTCGTGACGATGAACTGCTAAATCTCCCAGCGATTCGAGAAATGATTGCCGCCTCAACAGTCTTACGTTGAAGTGTGGGCCACCGTCCAATCGGGAGATGCCATTTTCGTTGTCATGCGTTAGGCATGGACCGACCGCGACAACGGAGGTGCCATTGCGCAACATCGATTTCAGTTCCTGGCACAGCGTGCTTCTAACGTTGATCGGTCTGGCGGTCATTACGCTCATCGGCGTCGGTATTCGGCTGCTGATGATGATCACGATCCAGCAGCGCCGCGAACGCATGAACCGCCAGATCAATGAGCGGCTGCGCACGCTGATTGCGGCATACAAAGTCCTGGGCGGCTCTTTCACCGGCGACCTATCGGTCAATCC
>CAYYDL010000569.1:0-3064 GCA_964470545.1 uncultured Hyphomicrobium sp.
AAGCTTTCGCCGTTACCGGGCGGGCGAGGGCGGCCATCCGAAGGGCGGCTCGGGAGGCGGAACGCAAGCGCTTCATCGAACTCGGGCGTCAGCTGGTGCAATCGACACTGGCGGGCATCGAGGTCGACTATTCAGAGGAAAAGGTCAAAGCGGCCGCGCCGAGGGTCGGCTTCCGGACGGCCGACGATCTTCTCGCCGCGGTTGGGCGCAATGACGTGCAGCTGCCCGACGTCCTTGGTGCGATCCTACCGCAGGGTCAGGCGCTCGGGGACACTTATAAGCCGACGCGCCGCTTTGGTCGCGCCCGGGAGCAGGACGGCTGGTTCAATATCGACAAAGTGAAGAGCCTTAAATTCCGCACGTCTGAGATTGACAGCATGACTGCCGTGTCGATCGGCGGGCCAAGCCAGGACCTGCCGGTCGCGTTTGAGCCCGGCGGGGCTGTGCCGGGCGACAGGATCGTGGGGGTGATGGCACCCGGCGAGGGTATCCGGGTTTTCCAAATCCATTCACCTCGGCTGAAGGAATACGAGGAGGAACACTGGATCGACGTCACATGGGATGTCGACCCCGAACGGCCGCAGCGATTTCCCGCCCGAATCAGCGTTACGGCCGTTAACGCCCCGGGATCGCTTGCAGAAATCGCCAAAGTGATCGGCGAGACCGGCGGAAATATCGACAATATTAAAATGGCACGACGTGCGGCAGATTTTACGATCATGCACATCGAGCTTGAGGTTTTCGACTTGGTGCATTTGAACCACATCATTGCCGGGCTTCGCGCGAAATCGTCCGTTGCCAAGGTGGAACGGCTTTTCGAGTAAGCTATGGTGCGCCCTTCGTGCAGCGGCACGGACGAGGCAGCCAGCAGGATCGTAATCGTTTGAACGACAGGCATTCAGCGTTGGCAGACCGTGCAGCCGCCTGGCCGTCGAGCATCGTGCGGCTGCGTTCGCGATTGCGCTTTTTTTGGCGCAAGGTTCTTCAGGTTCGCGCCACGCCCCATGAGGTTGCGTTGGGCTTTGCCATCGGTGTTTTCACGGCGTGCACGCCGTTCCTCGGCATTCAGACCATTCTCGCTTGCGCTCTCGCATTCCTGCTGCGTGTAAGCATGCCAGCCGCGCTGCTCGGAACATTCATCGGAAATCCGCTGAGCTGGCCCGCGATCTGGAGCGCCTCGTATCTTGGAGGTGCGCTGTTGCTGGGCCAGGATCCGAGCTATGCCGCGGATCATTTTGCCGAGACGGCGAACATTCTCGGAGCAACCTTGATGGCTCCCTCGCAAGATACCTTCGGCATGGCTCTCACCAATCTGTCACCCATCGTTGAGCCAATGATTGTCGGCGGACTTCTGGTCGGCTTGATAGCGGCTGTCTTCAGCTACTATCCTACGCGCCGTGCGGTGCGCGTTTTTCAAAGGCATCGGAAGGCGGCTCGTGTTTAGACCGTCATAGATCGGCAATCGCCATTCTAATGACCGGTTTCATCAGGACGTAGGCATTACCCGCATGGCAATGGAAGTAAGCCCGAGAATGATGCCCGTGCGCGCGTTGCGATTGGGCGTCAACATCGATCATGTCGCGACGCTTCGAAATGCGCGAGGAGGGCTTCATCCCGATCCGTTGCGTGCAGCCCACCTCGCGATCGAGGGGGGGGCTGACGGGATCACTGCGCACCTTCGCGAGGATCGCCGGCATATCTCGGATGCGGATATTACACGGTTGAAGAACGAGCTGACGCGTCCGCTCAATCTCGAAATGGCGGCAACGGAGGAGATGCAGCGGATTGCGCTTCGCCATGTGCCGAACGCCTGCTGCCTTGTGCCTGAGCGGCGGGAAGAGCGAACGACGGAAGGCGGCCTCGATGTTCAGGGAGCGGCCAAAACGCTTAAGCCGTATGTGGCGAAATTGCGAGACGCAGGGATCAGGGTCTCGCTCTTCATTGAGCCGGATTTAAAAACCATCGAAGCGGCTGCGGCCGTTGGTGCGGACATCGTAGAACTGCACACAGGCCGTTATTGTAATCTTGCGCTTGAACACGATGTGGCTGGTGTTGCTCGTGAACTCGAGCGCCACAGGATGGCGGCGTCAGTGGCAGCCTTGGCCGGATTGGAGGTCCATGCGGGGCATGGCCTCACGTATAACACAGTCAAACCGATTGCAGCGCTTCCAGAAATTGTCGAGCTTAATATCGGGCACTTCCTGATCGGAGAAGCGATCTTCGGTGGCCTCTCGATGGCCGTTCGGCGGATGAGAGTACTGATGGATGAGGCGCGCGAATCCATGACGGCTGCGGCGTCTCGCGTTCAATGATCATCGGCATCGGCAACGATCTTTGCGACATTCGGCGCATCGAAAAGACGATTGCGCGTTTCGGAGATCGCTTTCTTGAGCGCGTGTTCACCGCCGAAGAGAGGCGCAAAGCATTTTCTCGCGCCCATCCCGCCCGAACGTTCGCAAAGCGTTTTGCAGCAAAAGAAGCTGCGACGAAGGCTCTGGGCACGGGTTTCCGCGCCGGGGTTCATTTCAAGGATATCGGGGTGGTCAATGCGCTTTCGGGGCGGCCGACGCTGGCATTGACGGGAGGGGCGGCGCGCCATCTCGCTCGGCTGGTGCCCGCCGGTTTCAGTGCTCGAATCGATGTCACACTCACCGATGAATACCCCATGGCCGAAGCGATCGTGATCATTTCGGCCGTACCGGATGGCTGGAGGAACCCTGTTTGAGCTCTTTCTACGCACGAAAAGCAGCGGAGATGGCGGCATTTCGGCGATCGCGAACAGGAGGGAGTCGCTGTTTGCCTTAACGTTTGGTCAGGTTCATGGCCATCGTTGCGGCATCAGAGCAAACTCGCTATAGCGAACCGCTGACACGCAGCTAGCCCCGGCCAATGCCGCTCGGCGGCGCAGAGGAGCCCCCTGAATGAGCGTTGGTACCAAGGCCTCGAAGTCGAGCTGGGCCGAGACCGTCATCATCATCGTCGAGGCGCTCGCGATCGCCATGTTCGTGCGCGTTTTCTTCTTCCAGCCCTTCAATATTCCGTCGGGCTCGATGAAGGAGACGCT
>CAYYDL010000570.1:0-2273 GCA_964470545.1 uncultured Hyphomicrobium sp.
GGCCTCGGCGACAGGATGTATGCGAACCCGTCCGTGCTGTCAGGCGGCGAGAAACAGCGGGCCGCCATCGCGCGGGCCGTTATCGGCAAGCCCGAGGTGCTGCTGGCGGACGAGCCGACGGGCAACGTCGACCCGCAGATGGCGCGGCGGTTGTTGCGCCTCTTCGTCGAGCTCAACCGGCTCGGGACCTCCGTCGTCATCGCGACGCACGATCATCAGCTCATGCGGCAGTTCAAGGCGCCGCGTATCGAGGTGCACAAGGGCCATGTCCGGATCATCTAGCCGCTTCACCGGACACGGCGAGCCAGCAATGCCGCTGCCGGGCTACGATTCTTATGATGACCCCGTGACAGGCGTTTCATCCCGCACATCCGGTTATCCCCCTTACACGGAGCCGACGCTTACGACGGAAGATCCTCAGCGCGATCTGAGGGCGCCTTCACGCGACCGCGAGCGCAGCCGAAAAATGAAGGTGACCGCACCGGTCGTCCCGCCGGGCTCGGTTACAGGGCGCTCGCTGACGCTCGTCATCGCGATCATGTGCTTTCTGGCCTGCCTGACGGCCGGCGCTGTGTGGATGATCAAAGAGTCCTCGGATGCGTGGCTCAGCGACATCGCGAGCGAGGTCACGGTTCAGGTTGTTCCTCAAGACAGCGGCGACGTCGACAAGACGGTAGCGGATGTCGTTGCCTTTCTGCAAAAGCAGCCCGGCATCGCGAACGTCAATGCGATGAGCCTCGATCAATCCGCCGCGCTTCTGCAACCCTGGCTCGGCTCCTCCGATGTGCTGAAGTCGCTTCCCGTGCCGCGCCTGATCGCGGTGCAGGTGGACCGGACGAATCCTCCGGATCTCGGCCGCGTCGGGGAGGTGCTCGCCAAGACATTCAAGGGCGCGTCGCTCGACGATCACCGGCGATGGCAGCAGCAGATCAGAGCCGTGACGCGGTCGTTTGCCCTGGGCGGCCTCGCCATTCTCGCGCTTGTCGGCGCCGCGACGACGGCGATCATCGTTTCGGCAACTCGCAGCGCCATGGCCTCAAACCGCGAAATCGTTGAAGTCCTGCATTTCGTCGGCGCCACCGACAAGTTTATCTCACGCGAATTCGAGAAGCATTTCCTGCGGCTCGGGATCAAGGCCGGCATCGTTGGCGCGGCCTTTGCGATGCTTGTCTTCATGAGCATGCCGGCCATCACGGAACTGCTCGGCGGCGGTGCGGTCAGCGCGGTTGAAATGCAGCGGCTGATCGGCACCGGTGCCCTCGACGCGCTTGGCTATGTCATCTTAGGATTTGTCGTCGTGACGATAGCCGGGTTGTGCATGGTTACGTCGCGTGTCGGCGTCTATCGGATCCTGAATGGCCGGCATTAGCCCGGCCCGAGCCAGACATTGGCGAGCGCAGAGACTTTGCTGTGATTTGCGTGGCACAGCCTCGGGTCGATAGGCGGAAGAGGCTGCCTGTTCGGGTGAAAATCAGCTAAACATCCCCGCGATGGCCAACGGTCTTCGATGCGGGCGAACAGAACTTACATCCAACTCATGAAAATGCTCACGAAAGCCCTCGTTCTGATGCTGGCATTCGGCGCCGCCGCGCTAGCGTTCGGGTTCGTGCTGTTTGCCGTCTTCGTCACACGCGATGACGCGACGGGCTGGGACAAGGCAGACGGGATCGTGGTGCTGACCGGTGGCGATAACCGCATTGAAACGGGCGCAAAGCTGCTGAGCGAAGGGCGCGCCAAACGGATGTTGATCTCAGGTGTCAACCGGAAGGTGAGCCGCGAGGAAATGCAGCGGCTTCTTGGCATCGACAAGAAGCTCTTCAACTGCTGCGTCGATCTCGGCTATGAAGCGCTCGACACGGTCGGCAACGCCGACGAGACGCGCACGTGGGCGAACTCCAATGGTTATACGAGACTGATCATCGTGACATCGCGCTATCATATGCCACGCGGACTTGCCGAACTGGCTCTTGTCATGCCCGGTGTCACGCTTTTGCCGTATGCTGTGACGCCACGGAGGTTCCCGGAAACGGCCTGGTGGCTGCACCCTACGACCACGCGCGTGCTGCTATCGGAGTATTTGAAGTTTCTTCCGGCGGTCGCTCGCCTCACCGCGCAGCGCCTCATCGATTGGCACGATGGGCAATCCGTTGCCATCATGCCGCAGAAGCGCACCGATGGCTAAGTCAGAATTGCGCGGACCCGGTCCGCTGGTCGTCGTACGATCCCTTATCTATTTCGTCGTCTTCTACATCGTGACGGCGCTTTATCTCGTT
>CAYYDL010000571.1:0-3313 GCA_964470545.1 uncultured Hyphomicrobium sp.
AGGTGCTTTTCGACAACGGTAGCGCCCAGAACAACGGCCGCGATCGCCGCTGTATTGGAAACGGTGTGGTCGGAAAATCCGATCTCGAAGTCCCGTCCGTATCGTTCGCGCATCTCGACGAGAACGTTCAACCCGACATCGGCCGGCGCGCAGGGATAAGACGACGCGCACTGCATGATGCACAACGCGTTGCCACCCTTGCGGAATATGTCGACCGCCGTGTCGAGCTCTGCCCAATCGCTCATGCCGGATGACAGCAGCACGCGCTTCTTCGTTAGCGCGATCCTTTCGAGCAGAGGAGTGTTTGTGACTTCGCCGGAGGCGATCTTGTAGGCGCCGACGCCGACCTCTTCGAGAAGATCCACGGCCTCAAGTGAAAATGGCGACGACAAAAAACGGATCCCAGCGGCGTCGGCAGCAGCACGTAGCGCTTTCCATTGTTCGAGCGAAAACCCCGTACGCTCGAAATATTCGAACCGCGGCTCGCCCTTGAAATAGGGCGGCATCGGCGCATCCTTGAGGGTTTCGGCCGAGGCGATGTGAGTCTGGAATTTGACGGTCGAGGCGCCGAGTGCGGCCGCCAGCTCGATGAGCTTGACGGCGTTGCCGAACGAGCCGTCGTGCACGGAACCGACTTCGGCAATGATCTCCACTCCTTGTCCGTTCGGGGCGGCCATCTGCTCAGTCCTTCCTGCGTGCAACGACGAGCGCCGTGCCTTTCCGCGGCATCAGCTTGTCCAGAACGACGTGCAGCCAATGGGGCGCGAGACCACGTGCGGCTAATTTGACCCACAGCGCGCGCAATTTGCGCTCCGCGTATGTCATCGCCTTGAACGATGCCATCCAATCATAGGTCACGACACGATCAATCACGAGGCCTTGCCTCGCGAGTGTTTCTCTCGTCGCGGCGGCCTCGGCCTTGGCGGGCGGCATGCTGACCAGCCATAGCCCGTTCTTCGTCAGCAGGCCGGCAATGTTCTTCACCGCGAGCTCAAAATCCTTGACGTTGTTGATGACACGCATCGAATAGATGCTGTCGAACGGGCCGCCCTCGCCCGGCGCCTCGAACGATCCGACGCTGAACCGGTCGGCGATCTGCGGAAAGTCGCTCTTGGCCTTTTGCACGTAGAGAGGAGAGATGTCCTTTCCGAAAATCTCATAGTCTCCCAGGAGGTGCGGGAATAGCCGTGCCGTGCCGATGGGGAAATCGAGCACACGCGGGCCGCGCAGGAACCGGCGCAGCACCGCCAGGTCGCGGCCGGTGCGCAACTTCTCGTAGCCGCGCTCAAGTTCGTCACGCGCGGCCTGGTATTCAGCCTCGCCGACCTTGGTGAAATGGACCGAGTATTCGGACAGGTCGCTCATGGGCGCTCTTAAGCCAAATTAACCGGCAATAGCCGCCAATTCGCTGCCGATCACGATGCGCCCGTCCAGGCCCTTACGCATGTCGACGATGGAATGCGCATACTCCGGCAAGCACGATTGATGCGATATCGCGATTATCGTGGTATGGCGGGTCAATCGCTGCAGGGTCTGAGCGATGGCTCTTTCGGTGTCTCCGTCGAGCGCCGCAGTGGCCTCATCGAGGATGACCAATTTCGGACGCCGGACGAGCGCTCGCGCGATCGATAGCCGCTGCCGTTGACCACCGGATGTCCGCATGCCGCGCTCGCCGAGGACGGTGTTGAGCCCGGCGGGGAGCGCTTTGACGACCTCGCGCGCTTCGGCGGCATCGAGCGCCCACAAGATGTCGTCGTCCGATATCGCGGGATCGTAGAGCGACAAGTTCGAACGGACCGTGTCGTTGAACATGAAGGGGTCCTGCGGGACGTAGCCGATCATGTTCCTCCAGCCAGCGACGTCGATCTCGTTCAGATCGACGCCGTCGATGGTGACCCGGCCAGCCCCGGGCGCGAGCAGGCCGATGATCGTGTCGCACAGCGACGTCTTGCCTACACCAGACGGGCCGGTCAGCACGTGAAGGCGATGCGCCTCGAATTGCATGTTGAGACCGGACACGATGACGCTTTTGCCATAGGCGAGGCTGACGTCGTCGAACCGGATGGCATTCTCGAAAACCGGGGCACGACGGCCGGTGCGGTGCTCCTCGGCTTCGCTGAGTTCCATCAGTTTGTTGCGAACAGTGGTGACGGCGCCTTCATTTCCCAGCACCTGCTGAAGTCGGGTCAGCAGATTGTTCAACTCCGTCGCCGTGCGCGCCAGGATCATGAGCATGACGGCCAGGCTTACAATGCCCTGCTTTGAGCCCGCTTGCGTCGAATAGAGCGCGGCAGCGACCGCCACGACCAGCATGGCCTCCGGAGCATTGATCCGGAAAGCTGCAGCGAGAACTTCTCTGAGATAGACCTTCTTGAAATCGTCGAGCTTCTGCTGAAACACCTGGATCAAGGCGGGCGTCCGCCCCATCGCTTTCAGCGGCTTCAGGCCCTGGATCGTCTCGACAAACAGCGCGATGGTCTGGTTCATCACGCTCGTTTTTTCATGGCTGGCCCGTCGGATGATCGATCCGGTCGGATAGAGAATGGCTGCGATAGCCATGGAGACGACGAGCGCCATGGCCGTGAGCCACCAAGAGACGAAAAACGCCGTGACCAGGTAAAATCCGATCTGAATGAGCCGGCCAAGAAAGCCAAACGAGGCCTTGATGGCGATGTCGTACTGAGAGATGAGGTCGCCCAACGTGTTGGCCAGCCCCCCCGACGACTGGCCGAAGACATGCGCGGCTCTTGCGCCCACGATTGCAACAATCATGCGCCGCCGCATCTCTTGCATGTATTCGACGAAGTACCTCCCCTGGATGACCGCGATCGCAATCTTCGTCACCAGCTTCACGAGTGCCAATGCGACAAGAATTCCGAGGGCCGCCTTGAGATTCGGCTCGATCCCGATAGCGCCGAAAGTTGCACGGACCGTTTCCGCAAGCCGGCTGGTGTCGGACTCGCCCGCGACGACGACGACCAGGACCGGAATCAGCGCAAGGATGCCGACGCTCTCGAGCAACCCGCCCACGACCTGAACCGCGATCAAGGCGACCGCACGCAGCGGATGCGCGCGAGCATATTCGCGGATCAGCGATACGGCCGTGTCGAGGCCGACATCGCCAAGCCGGCTCGCCAACAATTTCCCGATGCTCTTCATTGCCTGTTGCGGTCCCCGAGCAGAAGGGCTGCAAGCCTGAAGTCCTCCTCGGTATCGATGTCGACCGAAACGTCGCCAGTCATGACGAAAGGCTCGACGCGCTCGCCATAGAGAGTGCCCTTGGCGACGACGGCCGGCTTGGTGATGAGGATGG
>CAYYDL010000572.1:0-4365 GCA_964470545.1 uncultured Hyphomicrobium sp.
TGGCAGGTGACGGGCGCGTGCTTTCTGCTTCCGACTACGAAAATCGCGAGAGGTTTCTGACGCAGGTTTGCGCAAGGAGAGCAGCTCGCGTGGCGGAGCATTGGCAATTTCTACTGCACCCGTTGGTGCCGCACCATTCCGATCAAACCGGCACGCTTCGCTACAAGCAGCTTGAATATTATCGCATGCCGCAGATGGCGCTTATTGCAGCGAAATCCGGAAGCGATCTCACTCGTGCCGATTACATCCGGCTGGCTTTCGCATCGGGGCCGGGGGATTGCTCGGAGCTTCCTTTTTCGCAGCGTCACCTTGAAGATTTCGAGGAGCGATATTGCTATGATCGCTATTTCGGTCAACACAATGAAATCGAATGGCCGCAAAGCCGTTACATGTCGTGCGGGCACGCGCTTGTCGTGACCGGCAGCGCCGACAATCCGTTCTTCGTCGACCCGAATCACGGTTGTCTCAATAGTTTCCGGCATGAGCACTTCCTCGTCTTTCTGATCGCGCACTTTCATAAGGCGTCGCTCTTGATGTTCTCAGATCGTCTGACGGGAGCGATCAGCCGACTCGATGCGAACAACAAAACGGCCATTCCGGCTTTTCGAGCGGCATCGCGACGCGCGCTCCAAACCTTCCTCAGGTTCACGCACCGGTACTGGTTTTATTCGGTCAGTAATCAGACCCAGGCGCACGACATTTTCGCGCTCTGCCGCTCCCATCTCGATATCGACCGCCTTTACGACGATATCCGGCAGGAAATCCAGGAAATGAGCGAATTCCTCGAGAACGAGGCCATGCGCCGGCAGAGCGATACGATGACGCGTCTGACCGTCGTGACGACCCTCGGCCTCATCGGCACGACTGTCACGGGCTTTCTTGGAATGAACATCCTCGCGTGGTCCGATCAGCCGACGCCCTGGCGCATCGAGGCGTTTATGGCCGTTCTCGTGCCGACGTTGCTCCTGACGCTGCTGGCGATTGCGAAATCGCGTTGGTTGTCCGACCTGATGGAGTCACTGTCGGACGGGACGGCGAACTGGCTTCCGAAATTCCTTCGGACATCGAAAAATTGACTTGGCGGCGGCTGCCGTTGCTCGGGCGATGTAAACGGCCGGAATGTCTTCTTTTCTTATGCAGCCGGGGCATTGGAACATGGTGCTGAAAAGACTTTTCAGGTGCGTTTTCTCTGTTGCGCTCCTTGGCGCCGCGCCGGCTCTTGCGGACTCGCCAAAGCACAATGTCGTACTGTTCGTTCCGGACGGCTTGCGCCAGGAGATGGTGACATCCGGTACTGCGCCGACATTCGCCGAAATCCGAGACAAAGGCGTCAACTTCGCCAACAGCCATTCCCTTTTTCCGACATTCACGATGCCGAACTCCAGTGGAATGGCGACGGGGCATTATCTGGGTGATACCGGCATTTTCGGGAACGTGCTCTATGCAGGCTTTCCGATCCGTACGGCGAAATCGGCGCGCATATCGTTCATCGAAAACGATGGCATCCTCGGCGACATTGACGATCATTTCTCGGGCAATTTCATCGACGAGGAAACGATCCTGCACGTCGCGCACCGCTCGGGGTTCAACACTGCGGCAGTCGGGAAAATTGGGCCGACGCTGATTTTCGATCATACGTCGCGCGATGGCGGAGAAAGCGTCATCATCGACGATGCCACTGGAACTCCTGTCGGCATTCCGCTCGCGTCATGGCTCAGCGATGGCCTCAGAGCAGAAGGTCTTCCGACCGAAGCGCCGGGGCGGCTCACGAACAAGGACAGCGGCGACTTCAAAACGCCTGGAACCAAAGATGCCAACGTCGTCCAGCAGGGTTATTTCGTTCAGGCACTGACCAAAGTGATCCTGCCGAAGTTCAAGGAAGAGGGAAGGCCATTCGTCGTCGTCTTCTGGTCCCGCGATCCGGACGGGACGCAACACAACCAGGGCGACAGCTTCCTAAGACTCGAGCCTGGCATCAACGGACCGACATCATTGGCGGCCATTCGAAATGCCGATTCCAATCTCGCGACGATCCGACGGACGCTCACTGAACTTGGGCTCGCCGACACGACCAACATCATCGTTTCGTCAGATCATGGCTTCTCAACCATCTCGAAGCAGAGCCAGACCAGTGGTTCGGCGAAGGAGAGTTATCCGAACGTTCCGCCGGCGCTCTTGCCGCCTGGCTTCCTTGCCATCGACATTGCCAGCGCACTCGGCCTACCGCTCTATGATCCCGACAATGGCAATGCGAAGGTCGAAGCCGGGAAGCACCCGATCGATGGCAATGGCTACATCGGCGACGATCCCGATGCGCCGAAGTTAATTGTTGCTGCCAACGGCGGAGCGGATCTCATTTATATCCCGGGTGCCGATCGCGGACTGGCGAAGAAGACGATCGATGCGTTGCTGGCGCAGGATTATGTCAGCGGAATTTTCGTCGACGACCATTTGGGGCGCTTTGCCGGTACGCTGCCTTTGAGCGCCGTCAATCTTGAGGGCGCGGCGCAAATGCTGCGGCCGTCGATCATCGCGAACTTCAAGAGCTTTTCGACCGGGTGCTCGCGTCCCACCACCTGCACAGTGGAGGTGGCGGACACGGGCCTGCAGCAGGGACAGGGCATGCACGGGAGCTTCAGTCGGGCCGATACGGCGAATTTTATGGCGGCGCTTGGCCCCGACTTCAAACAAGGTTTTGTCGACGAGGCGCCAGCGAGCAACGCGGACATCGGGAAGACGATCGCCGCCCTCCTGGGCCTTCTGCCGGCAAGCCATGGCAAGCTCGTCGGGCGGCCACTCGTCGAGGCGTTCCCGAACGGGCCGACGCCGGAATGGCAGCGCAAGACGCTCATATCTGAGCCATCGCCCGCGGGACTTCGGACCATTTTGAATTATCAGCTCGCAGGCGAAACGAGGTACTTCGATGCCGCCGGGTTCGAAGGCCGCACGGTCGGCCTCCATCCCGAAGCGGCGGTCGCGAACGCGAAATAGATACTGCCGCCGCGTCATGCGATCCACTGCCGAGTTGCTCAGATTTTCGAAGTCACGGCGAGTTCCCGGCGGGAATTCGCGACTGCGTCTTCCTCGCCTTTCGCGACACTCATATCGTTGCCGCGCCAGACGAAGGTATTTCCAACCCACCCCTCGACCCACAGGACTGGCAGCAAGGCGTCGCGCAGCATCCACGCCAAAGGCGATTGCCATCGCATGTGCCAACCGGCGATGCCGGCAAGCGTCGCTTCCGCTCCATACCATATCGAAAGAAGTCCAAGGAGCGGCGGAAGCGGACTCACATCCAAGCCTGTGCTTGCAATGATGGCCGCTAAGGCGGGCAACGAAATCCCTGAGAGAATCTCGGGCGCGTAGAAGACCGGGAAAGTTGCGCGACGCAACCTCGCCCAGCGCACCTGCCTGTCCCAGATCTGCGTCCTGGTGCGAAGCCCAAGAGGTTGCTCGAACGGGCGATCGACGAGTCTGACATGGAGATCGTTGGCGCGTACAATCTTCGTCGCAGCCGCGTCCTCGGCGATCTCGGCGCCAAGCGCTTCGATGCCGCCGGCCTCGTCTAGGATGTCGCGCCGCCATAGCATCGATTTGCCCTGCGCAAATCCAAAGCCCACCGTATCGGCGGCACTTTGCCAGCGCGCCTGATAGGTGTTGAGGAACGCGCACTCGAGTTCGGCCCAAAAGCCGATCGGACGGCTTCCGACAGGCGGCGAACATACAAGGCCGACGTCTGGCCCGAAGCTCCTGAAGAGATCGTCCAGATATTGCGCGGGCATCAGAACATTGTTGTCCGCCAGGACGATCCACCGGTGGCGGGCGGCGGCCCAGCCTTTCACGATGTTGTTGAGCTTCGGATTACTTGTCGGCCGGTCATCGCCGATGACCAGCTGCGCCTCAACCCGTGGATTGTCGGCCATGAGTTTACGAACGAGAGGGACGGCTGGATCATCTTCGCGCGCGGCACAGAAAATGATTTCGTAGTTCGCTGCGTCGAGTTCGAAAGTCGAGCGCAGCGTCATTTCATCGAAGTGGTCGACGCCGCAAACGGGACGCACAACGCTCACCGGTTCGGCACCTCTAGCGCCTGCCCGCGTTCGTGGCTTTGCATTTCGATAGATTGCGAGAGCGACAGTGACAAGATGCGTTGCTATCGCCAGGATGCAGAAGATCAGAGCCGCCGCCGTGACAAGATCGGCCATAGCTCCTCCGTCAACAAGAAATGAAACCGCTGCATTTCAGGATTCAATGAAATATCGACGACGGTTACACGACATCTTTGCGACAACTACCGACTTGATCGAGAAGTTGCTGCTCATCCACACTTAAATAGATGAACGCTTTACGCCGTTTTTGAACATT
>CAYYDL010000573.1:0-5800 GCA_964470545.1 uncultured Hyphomicrobium sp.
TGCAATCGATGTCACGACCGGGAAGCTCGTGGAGAAATCCAGAACGCCATATCCAATGCTGGGTGGACTTCTCGCGACGCCGGGCCTCGTATTCGCCGGGCATCCTGACGGGAAAATTGCGGCTTACGACGCGCATACTCTCAAGGAGCTGTGGAGCTTTGAATCCGGCTCGGGCGTGAACGCTCCGCCGATCACATTCAGTGTCGACGGCAAACAGTATATCGCGATCGCCGTCGGGCTTGGCGGCGCATGGCCGAAGTGGTTCATTGATTCGACGCCGGAATTGAAAAATATCGAGCCGAGTTCGATGCTCTACGTTTTCTCGCTATAGGAAGACACTCATGACCTACACGGGGGCGCTCGCTGCGCTGGTTCTCTCTATCGTCGGATTGTCCGTCGTTTCGGCGCGATCCATTGCCGGCGACGCGACGCCTCCGTCCGCACATCAACTGCGCATGGGAAAAAATGTGTTCAAGGCTGCTTGCGCCGGTTGCCACAAATGGCATGGCGGCGGGGGCGGGGGATATGGAGGAGCCGCACTCTCGCTTCGCAAGACTGAACTTTCCCGCGACCAGATCATCGAGACGGTCAGATGCGGCCGACCGGGAACCGGAATGCCGTCGCATGATCGAGAAGCTTATAAAGACAAGTCTTGCTACGGAATGACGAAGGAGGAGGCAGGGAATAACCTGCCGCCCGTTGCAAATAGTTACCTCAGCGCGTCGGAAATACAGGACGTCGCCGACTACGTCATCGCGAACGTGAAAGGCAAGGGCGATCCGACGCTCGAGGAGTGCCTCGATTTCTGGGGATCGACCTCGCAGGTCTGCAATGAATTCAAAAAAACAAGCAGCGAAGAGAAGCGCAGCCAAGTGCATATTCAGCTGGAGGTAACGCGATGAAATCGGACATGACTTCGAAGGCGGTCATGACCGCCATTCTGGCACTTGCCTCATTTGCCTGCATCGGGCTCGCACTTGCTCCTCGGCCAGCAGCCGCGGCCTTCGATGGACCCGACCCGGCAAGAAATGATTTGCGCGACTTGAAAGTCGGAATGTCTGTGGCCGAGCTGCCATCGAAGGGATATGTCGAACTTTTCTGCGCGAAAAATCCAGATCAGAAGCTCACGAGCTGGTCCGAATACACGCGGTGCAGCCCAGACGAGCAAGGACGCTACGACATCCGCTTCAAATTCGATGAGAGTACGAACATCCTCAGCCCATTGGACGACAAATATTCCGGCACGAAAGTCGGCGGACATCCCGTCATTCTAACTCTCATGATCGGGTCGGCCGCCCGCGTGACAGGTCTCGACATCAAAACCGATCCCAAAGCGCGGTTGTCATTGCGGAAAAGAGCGTTTCTTCTCGCAACCCAAGCGATGAACTTCTATGGATCGGACGGTTGGAAGTGCGAAGGCCGTCACCCGGATGGCGAAGAAGCCCCGATCGGCAACGTTTTCATCGACCAGCGCTGCGAGAAAGTACTGCCTCAAAGAAAGGTCATCGTCGAACGTCGATTCTTCCGCCCGGCCGACGCAGATATCCGTAATATGGTGAGCACAAGCGAAATAACGGTCCTCAATGGCAATTGAAATGATGAACGGCGAAACATTCGCATCTATCTCTGCGCACCCTATCGAGAAAGCTCGCGAATTCGTTCGGGCAGGCCGCAAGCGTTTGGGCCGCGCGTCATGCCTCATGACGATCTTGGCTTTGACGGGGAGCCAGGCACTTGCGGACCCCACTATGTTTGCGGTCTCGGATGCCTGGTCTCCACCTGCCGAAAAAGGATCCGACCTTCCGGTCTACATGACGGTCACAAATCCAGGAGAGGCTGACGATATCGTTCGCAGTCTCTGCTCCACTGTCGCCCACTTCACCGAGAAGAGGACGACAGATTATGGTGAGGGCGCACCGTCCGCCAGGGAAGTTAAATCAATTCCGATCAAAGCTAGCGACACAACGGTCCTCAAGCCTGGCGGGTCTTACGTCGCGCTTTTAAAGATCATAAATCCTGTCAAATCCGGCGACACATTTGATTGCGATATCGTGTTCCGAAGGGCCGGTTCTGTGAACGTCCGAGTAAAAGTCCAAGGACTGCACTAACCGACCGCTGCCCAGTTTGCGATTTCACCGCTTGGCCAAGAAAGTGAATTGGTTCCACTTGCAGTGCGTGTTGCTCCCTGCCCGATCCAGTATAGCGATGGCAAGGTCACGGTCGCGATCGAAATCAAATCAACCTCAAAGCGAATTTCTTAAGCGAACGAGCAAGAAAAAGTTCTCATCTTCATCCCCTCCGGCGCGCCAATGAAAAAAGCTCAATCAATTCAGCTTCTGAAGTTTTACCGGACAGGACGAAGATGAGAACTTTTTGTCGGAGTACTGGCCACTGCGATCCATAATTCACATCCAACCTATTGTCGCTGTCTCTGCATTCCGCGCGTAAACGAATACCACGGCGGACCACTTCGCTTGTCCTCCACTCGCAGCGGTCCAACACAGGCTATCAGGTTGACAGAAAACCGGGGCGCATACCCATCAGCTAAATGGATATGCGCTATCGTTTCGCTCTCACATCATCGAACAATCAGTAGTCCCAAAAAGCCGGAACCCAACGAAAGGCATCTCCATCGACCGCCACGCGGCCAATGGACGGGAATGGCAGGTGGGTGGCGACTAGAATCTCACCAGTTTCGGCCAACTCCCGCAAAAGACGAACCCGAACGCGGGCGGCTTCTTTGGGGTCGTGTTCGAAGCCATTGTGCAGTCAGGGTGCTCGAACCCGACAGCGAACACGGCGTCTCCGGCAAACGTCAGCCGGTCGTCGCCGGATGCGAGACGCACGACGCTGTGCCCAGGCGTATGGCCGCCGGTGCGATGGACGACGACGCCCGGCGCCACCTCCTGAACTTCATCGAACAGTCGCAGCTGGCTGCCATACTCTTTCACGAACTGCTCGGCCGCCGACCGAAGCGCGTCGGGGAATCCCGGCGAGAAATCGGGCGACTCCCAGAATTTGACTTCGGCGGCTGCCACGTGAATACGCAGGTTGGGACGCAGCCTATCCTTTATCCCATCGACGATCAGACCGCCGACATGGTCCATGTGCATATGGGTCAGAACGACGTCGGTCACGGTCGAAAGGTCGATGCCGGCAGCGTCCAACCGCTTGACCAGCTGCCCGGCGCGCGGCAAGTGCAAATCCGGATCGGACCCGAGGCCGGCGTCGATAAGAATAGTCTGATCGCCACTGCGGACGACGACGGCATTCAGTGCCCAATCGAAGGCGTCCGGCGGCAGGAACATATCTTTCAACCATGCCGCCCTGTCGGTCGGGCCCACGTTAGGTCCGAGCATCGTTGTCGGCAGCGGAAGCACGCCGTCGCTGACAACCAGCACCTCAATATCGCCGACGCGGACCGCATAGCGTGAGGGAACCAGCTCTTCGGTGCGCGAGCCGCGCGTCTGGACGTTGTGTAAGTCCATTTAAATCTCCTGTCGGACGTTGGAACACATCCATCTGGCTGTCGAAAATTCTTCGCGGCCCGGGCCTGGCGCCAAAGCCCGCATTGCAAAACTCAAGCGGCGATGAAGGAGAAAAGCTCGTTGTTCACGAGATCCGCGTGCGTCGTGCACATGCCGTGCGGCAGATTCTCGTAAATTCTAAGCGTACTTCTCTTGAGAAGTTTTGCCGACAGAGGCGCAGAGTCGGCGATCGGCACGATCTGGTCATCGCCCCCGTGCATGACAAGCGTCGGAACATCTATGCTTTTCAGATCCTCGGTGAAGTCCGTTTCCGAGAATGCCTTGACGCCATCGTATTGCGCCTTCGCTCCACCCAACATCGCCTGGCGCCACCAATTCTGGATCACCGTCTGCGATGGCGTGACGCCTGGCCGATTGTAGCCGTAGAATGGACCACTCGGGAAATCGATGTAGAACTGCGATTTGTTGGCCGCGAGCTGCGCGCGCAAGCCGTCGAACACCTCGATCGGCAAACCGCCGGGATTGGCCGCGGTCTTCAGCATCAGCGGGGCACCGCGCCGATAAGAACGAACTTTGCCATGCGACCATTGCCGTGACGCGCGACGTAGCGCGTGGCCTCGCCGCCGCCGGTTGAATGTCCGATATGAATAGCATTGCTAAGCTTGAGATGATCGACCACTGCGGCCGCATCGGCTGCGTAGTGATTCATATCGTGACCGTCGCTCACTTGGCTCGAACGTCCATGACCGCGTCGGTCGTGCGCAACGACGCGATATCCTTTAGCGGCGAAGTAAAGCATCTGGGCGTCCCAGTCGTCGGAGCTCAGCGGTCAGCCATGATGGAAGACGATCGGCCGTGCCGATTTGGGGCCCCAATCCTTGTAGAAAATTTCGACACCGTCGTTGGTGGGTGACCGAAGATGTTTGATGGCCTCCGTTCAGAGCCGAGGCGCTCTTGGCTTCAAATGGAAAGGCCGCAGCCGCCGATGCCGCTCCTACGAGCGTAGAGGCCAGCATATTTCTCCGGGACGTATCAGCGCGGCTGTTGATCAAGTTCGGACCTGTCACTGTAAATCTCCATTTGTCCTTTATATCGGTTGGAAAAAGCGGGTTGATGGGCCTTCAATGCTGGAGCGCGTTGGCCGATCGCTTCTCGCAAATGGCCCAGACACTGATCGAGAGGCCGAGAATTGCCGGCAGCGTTACGGCTGGAAAATCTCGAGGAATGACGGAAGCCGAGCAGATGCCGACGGCGACTTCCCAGAAGTGAAAGAGCGCGTGGCCGGCGAGCCAGAGCGACGCCGCGCCCCACAAGACGATGCGGAAGTTGGGTCTCCAGATCCCCAGGAGAAATCCGGCGCCGATAAAGAGGAAGATCAAACCGATGTCGCGCAAGAAGTGCTGATTGAAAGGTCCCGTCGTCGTCACACCGGGTACGGCGAAATACCAGTTTTCCGGCGCAACGAGCATGAAGATGCCATTCGCGATCGCCGCTGTGCCGAGCGCCAACGCGATGGCAAGTGAAACTGATTTCATCATGTCGATTGACCTCTTTGCGTGAATGCAAAATGTTTCGGCGCTTACGCCGCCGACTTGGCCCGTAGCCAATCGTCAAACCGATGGCTTCCAAGGATGGCGTTGCCTGCGGGAGTCAGCGATTTGTCGTTGAGTTCGGTGCCAAAGTAACAAGCATGCACATCCGCGATGACGCGCCGGTTATCACCCGTTGCGGAAAGATAGCGGCGTCCGATTTCGTCGAGCGGAATCTTGTCAGGTCCCGCAACCTCGACGATGCCGTTGACAGGTTTCCCGGCGGTCAACTCGGCCAGCGCGGTGGCCACGTCGTCCGAGGAAACGGGTTGCAGGAAGGCCGGAGACAAATGGACGTCGTTGCCTTTTGTGGCCGACTGTGCAATCGCGCCGACAAACTCGAAGAACTGCGTCGAGCGTAAAATCGTAAAGGGAATTTTCGAGGCTTTGATCAGCGCCTCCTGCGCCACCTTGGCGCGAAGATAACCGCTTTCGGGCAGGCGATCGGCGCCGACCACCGACAACGCGACGTGATGCGTGACGCCCGCCGCGGCCTCGGCGGCGAGAAGATTGCGTCCCGACGTTTCGAAGAATTCAAGTACGGCCTTGTCTTCAAAGGACGGGGAATTGGCGACGTCGACGACCACTTGTGTGCCGGACATCGCCTCGGCCAGACCTTCGCGTGTGATCGTATTGACGCCGGTGTTAGGCGAGGCGGCAACGGCATCGTGGCCCATTTTCCGCAAATGCGGGATGAGTTTCGAGCCGATGAGGCCCGTGCCT
>CAYYDL010000574.1:0-3684 GCA_964470545.1 uncultured Hyphomicrobium sp.
GGGTTGGAAGTCAGAAGATGTCTGGACAGATGTCGATCGCAAATTCAGCGTTCACAGGCTGGAGTGGCTGAAGGGCTCCTGACGCGCGTCGCGGCTTCTAGAAAAATTCTGCAAGGAAAGCTGCCGCTTCGCCAGATATGCCGACGATCTTGTTTGTCGCCTGGCGATAGAATTTGAAGTTCAGCTCCGTCTCGGGGCGGCCATCGTTCCAGAGCGTGAAGGATTTGAGTTCACCGCGACCCAGGGGCTTCTTGGCCAGCGCCATGCGGCGGATGGCGACGCTGACGCGAGGCGTCTGACGGGCGACTCCAGGTTTTCTCGCCACCGGCTCGACGGCCGTGACCGTTCCGCGCGCGACGAGACCTCGTCCTCCCTCGTTTTCGCTGGCGAAGACAAAAATCTCGTCGCCTTCGGTGACGTTGTTGCCGCCGTACATCGTCTTTTGCGCAGTGAACACAAACGTCTTCGCCTCGGGATCGACATCTGCGGCTTTGATGGCGAAAATCATCTCGTTTCACGATTTCGCTTTAGCGTTTTGTGCGAGCACGCGGTGGCCCGAGGTTTTTCGCCCATTCCCAGGACCGTCGTACCATCGCGAGCACGCGCTCGGGGTCGGCGCTGTCATAGCGCACGAGGAGGCAAGGGCAGCCCTCGTAGTGAGGCGTCTGCCAGAATGTTTTCGGGTCGGTCTCGATAAGTATCTGTTTGGTGTCCAAGTCGATGTGGAGGACAAAGCTCCCCTCTTCCCGCGCCGTCCCCAACATCGCGCGGCCGTCGACCTTGACGGCTGGCTTTCCGTAGTGACTTGAAAGCTCCGTGCCCGGCAGCGTGGCGGCGTAGCTGACGAGGCCATTCCAATCACGCGGAAACGCGTTCTTTCCGCCATCACTGCGAAGCTCGTTCGCGCGCGCGGGCGACCGTTTTCCTTTCCGGGAGCTTGCTTTGTCGGTCAATTCGATCTGCCTTTATCCTGGAATATCCGGCGCAACGAGTTGCGCGAGCTGCGCAAGCGACTGCTGCCATCCTAGATAGCAAGCTTCCGTCGGAATGGCCGATGGAATGCCCGACTGTTCAATGTTGATTTCCGTGCCGACCGAAACGGCTTTGAGAGCGACGGTGACATGCATGACGCCAGCCAGACTCGGATCATCGAAGCGGTCTGTATAGCGGATGAGTTCGTTCGGAATGAGTTCAAGATACTCGCCACCGAATGAATGCCCCTTGCCCGTCGTGAAATTGCGGAACGACATTCTGAATTCGCCGCCGACCTTTTCCTCCATATGCTCGATTGTGCACGTAAAGCCGTAGGGCGGCAGCCATTTGGCCATCGCATCCGCTTCGAGGAAGGCGCGATAGACCTTTTCCGGTTTGGTGGCGAGGACCCGGTGCAAACGGACCGTATTGGTTTGTGATGCGGCAGCCTTCTGTTTATCGGACACGACGTTGCTCCCTTGTTTTCGCGAACGGGCGGATTTCCCCGAAGATCGCGCTCTCCGCTTTGAAGACGTTCGGGCGTTGACTGATCCGACACGCGACTGAAGCGATTTTTGGGCATCCGCAAGGGCGCGGATCCCGATGGCGATCATGGAACGTTTCGCGTTTCATGCTAAGGACCGCGCCACAACGAGCGGTTCACCTGACGACTATTTTTCTCGATGCTGTCGGGTGAGCCGCCGCTGAGACGTCCTTAGACCGGACAATGAGGAGATGCCATGCTCTACACCCTGCTTTGCTACAACAAAGAAGACGTCGTGTGGTCCTGGAGCAAGGAGGAAGACGAGGCGGTGATGAACCGACTGAATGTAGTTCACGAAAAACTTGTAAAGGAAGGCAAGTTAGGACCTGCGCTGCGATTGTTACCGACAACAACGGCCACGACGCTGCGCGGGCCCGACATGGTGATCGACGGGCCATTCGCAGAGACGAAAGAGCAGCTTCTCGGGTTCTACGTCATCGATGTTGCCGACCTCGACGCCGCGTTGACCGTTGCGCGAGAGCTTTCTGCCGCCAATCCGACGAGCGTTTATGAAATCCGCCCGATAGCGCTCTACGTGCCCGAAGCGCGTGAGAATGCGCCGAAAGATCGCGTCAAAGCTTATTGAGATGAACCAAGTGATCCATGATCCGGCCTGGATCGACAGCACGTTGACCGCTGCACGGCCGCAAGCGGTGAGCGCGCTGTTGCGCTATTTCCGCGACATGGACACCGCTGAGGAGGCTTATCAGGAGGCCTGTCTTCGCGCGCTCCGCAACTGGCCGCAGAACGGGCCGCCGCGCGATCCGGTCGCGTGGCTGATCCTGGTCGGGCGCAATGCAGCCCTTGATCGAACGCGCAGGCAGAGTCGCGATGTTGCGCTGCCGCCGGATGATGTGATTTCCGATCTCAACGACGCGGAGGCACCCCTCGTCGACCGCCTCGATGAATCCCATTATCGCGACGATGTTCTGCGCTTGCTTTTCATCTGCTGCCATCCGGAGCTTCCGGCGACCCAGCAGATCGCGTTGGCTCTCCGCATCGTCTCTGGGCTTTCGGTGCCGCAGATCGCGCGCGCGTTCCTGGTGAGCGACGCCGCTATGGAGCAGCGCATCACGCGTGCCAAAGCGCGTATTGCAAAGGCCGACGTGCCGTTCGAAACGCCGGGTGCCGCCGAGCGCACCGAGCGGCTCGCCGCCGTCGCAACGATGATCTACCTGCTTTTCAACGAAGGTTATACGGCTGGAAACGAGCCGGCGCGCGCTGCTCTTTGCGATGAGGCCATCCGACTGGCTCGATTGCTCCTGCGTCTGTTTTCGGTCGAGCCGGAAATCATGGGCCTCACGGCGTTGATGCTGTTGCAGCAGTCACGCTTGCCCGCGCGATTTGACCGTGCGGGCGATGCCATACTTCTTGAAGATCAAGACCGCTCGCTCTGGAACGGGAAGCTCATAAACGAAGGTCTGGCGCTGCTGGACAAGGCGATGCGTCACAATCGGCCTGGCCCATATCAGGTGCAGGCGGCGATTGCGGCAACACATACGCGCGCCGCCAGTTTTGCAGAAACGGATTGGGTTGCAATCGATGCGCTTTATGCGGCGCTCGAACGGATGCAGCCGTCGCCCGTCGTGACGTTGAACCGCGCAGTTGCCGTTGCGAAGCTTCATGGGCCTACGGCCGGCCTCGAGATGATCGCGCCGTTGGAAAAGGCGCTTTCCAGCTACTTTCATTATTTCGGAGCCCGAGGCGCGTTCCTGCTGCAGCTCGGACGCACCGCCGAAGCCCGCACGGACTTCGACCGCGCGATTTCTTTGGCGGCAACGCCCGCTCAGGCGGCACACATCCGACAGCACCTCGATCGTCTCATTCAGGATGCGACATAGAATTTTTGAAAGCAGTGTCGGTTTTATGCCTCCTCGCACGTCCTGGAAGATGTCGTCAAACGGGAGAGCATCATGCCCAACGAAGCCAAGGCGCCGGTCAAAGGCGGTGCGATCGTCTACCTCGCAGTCGACGGCGCTGTAAAAGCTGCTGAGTTCTACCAGAAGGCTTTTGCCGGTGAGTTGGCGACGCTCTTTCCGCCCGACGACAAGGGCCGCACGATGCATGCTCATCTCTACATCAATGGTTCATCCGTTATGCTCGGCGATTTTTATCCCGAACATGGCCATCCACCGGTCGCACCAGCCGCATTCAATATCACGCTCGCG
>CAYYDL010000575.1:0-11971 GCA_964470545.1 uncultured Hyphomicrobium sp.
ACGCCGAGCTTCAGGACATGACGCGCCGTCTCTGGATCGGACTTGCGCTCGCGCTTCCTGTTTTTCTTCTCGAGATGGGTGGGCACGTTTTCGACCTGCATCACCTGATCAGCCCGACGGTTTCGAACTGGGTGCAGTTCATTCTGGCGACGCCCGTCGTGCTGTGGGCCGGCCTTCCGTTCTTCGAGCGTGGCTGGAAGTCGCTGCGGACGCGCAATCTCAACATGTTCACGCTGATTGCGCTCGGCACCGGCGTTGCATGGGGATATAGCGTCGTCGCGACGCTTCTGCCGGGCGCCTTCCCGGCGAGCTTGCGCGGCATGGATGGCGCCGTCCCCGTCTATTTCGAAGCGGCGGCCGTCATCACCGTTCTGGTGCTCGTCGGACAGGTTCTCGAACTTCGCGCTCGCGACCAGACGAGCGGCGCTATCCGCGCACTTCTCAATCTCGCACCGAAGACCGCGCGGCGAATGCGCCCAGACGGCGCCGATGAAGATGTAGCCGTCGATGCGATCGTGGTCGGCGACAGACTGCGGGTTCGCCCCGGCGAGCGCATCCCCGTCGACGGCGAGGTCACGGACGGCAAGAGCAATGTCGATGAATCGATGGTAACGGGCGAATCCATGCCCGTTTCAAAAGGCGTGGGCGCCAAGGTGATCGGGGGAACGATCAACGGTTCCGGAGCCCTTGTCATACGGGCCGGCAAGGTCGGTCGCGACACGATGCTTGCGCGCATCGTGCAGATGGTCGCGGACGCACAACGCAGCCGCGCGCCCATTCAACGCCTTGCCGATCAGGTTGCAGGCTGGTTCGTTCCGCTCGTGATCAGCGTTGCGGTGCTGGCATTCATCGCGTGGATGACGTTCGGGCCGGAACCGCGCTTTGCTTATGCGCTCATCGCGGCGGTTTCGGTGCTGATCATCGCGTGCCCTTGCGCGCTTGGCCTCGCGACGCCGATGTCGATCATGGTGGGAGTCGGACGCGGCGCACAATCGGGCGTACTGATCAAGAACGCCGAAGCGCTCGAGCGGATGGAAAAGATCGATACGCTCGTCGTGGACAAGACCGGCACACTGACCGAGGGCAAGCCTAAGGTCACGGCGATCCGGACCGTGCCGGGGATCGACGAGACGGAACTTCTGAAACTGGCCGCGAGTCTCGAACAGGCGAGCGAGCATCCTCTTGGCGCAGCCATCGTTGCCGCCGCGCGGGAACGCAACATCGCGCTCGCGACCGCAAGCGATTTTTCCGCACCCTCCGGCAAGGGTGTTACGGGAAGCATCGAAGGTCATTCGGTCGTGATCGGGAATGCGAAGATCCTCGAGACCGCGGGAATTTCCGCGTCATTGCTTTCTCCCGATGCGGACAATCTCAGAGCAGATGGCGCGACGGCCATTTATATCGCCATCGATGGACGCGCTGCGGGCCTCATTGCCATCGCCGATCCGGTCAAGGCGACGACCCCGTCCGCGCTGAAATCGCTCAAAGAGAGCGGCATTCACGTCGTGATGCTGACGGGCGACAATGCGACGACGGCGAAGGCCGTTGCGGCGAAGCTCGGCATCAATGATGTCAAGGCCGACGTGCTGCCGGAAGACAAGTCGCGGATCGTCAGCACTCTCAGGAAGCAAGGTCATGCCGTCGCCATGGCTGGGGACGGCGTCAACGACGCTCCGGCGCTCGCGGCAGCGGACGTCGGTATCGCGATGGGAACGGGGACTGATGTCGCGATCGAGAGCGCCGGCGTGACGCTCCTCAAGGGAGATCTCGAAGGCATTGCGCGAGCGCGCCGCCTTTCCGAAGCGACGATGTCGAACATCCGGCAGAACCTGTTCTTTGCGTTCATCTACAATGCCGCCGGCGTCCCCATCGCGGCGGGGGTGCTCTATCCGGTGTTCGGACTGTTGCTCTCTCCCGTCATCGCAGCCGCGGCGATGTCGCTCTCGTCCGTCAGCGTCATCGGCAATGCTCTGCGCTTGCGCGCGATCGAAATTTAGGAGAAGTGTCGCATCGCAACTTGGGGGATCTTGCGATGCTTACCACTCTTAGCCCGGTTCTTTTATTTGGAGGCCGCGTGCTTCTTGGCGGTCTTTTCGTTTACGGCGGCGTCCATCATTTCTTCATCATGCCGCCGCTTACGGGGATGATCGCAGCGCGTGGCGTGCCTGCGCCGCGGCTGGTGCTAATTGCCGGATCGGTGTTTCAAATCATCTTTGGAGCGCTTTTCATACTCGGCTTCCAGACGGCGATCTCCGCATTCTGTCTCGTCGCATTCACTGTCGTTTCCTCGATCATGCTGCTCAACTTCTGGAGCATGGAAGGCCCGATGCGAGAGACCGCAAAAACGGTGTGGCAGACGAACATGGCGATCATCGGCGGGCTGCTCATCGCTGCCGGGTATGCGATCTGACGCACCCCAGCCCGGCATACGCGAGAACATGCAATTTTCCTAAAGAACGTCATTATTCACGGCTGGCGTAGACCCGACGGCCTTCTTGCGGATAACGCGGGCGTCGTCCTACCATCGCGACGGCACTCATGTTGGTACTGTCCGGCTACGTGTACGGAACTGAGGGGAAATGCGGACGACGATGACGCGGCAGCGGGTTCTGCTTCTGATACTGCTGATCTGGGCACTCGCGATGATAGTGCCGGAATTCGTGCGTGTCGTCCGTCCGCTTGGATCGTTCGGATTTTATGCCGACAGCGATGGTGTGATCTACGATACTTCGGGGCCGTTCGACACGAATGAGGAGTCTCCTGCCTGGAGGGCCGGCATACGCGAGGGCGACAGGCTCGACTTCTCGCGCATGCGCTGCATCCCCTATGACCGCGACGTATGCGCCAGCACGATCTCAGCGGTCGGTGGCAACGAGTACGTTGTCCCGGGACGAACCGCGACCTTCGATCTTTTGCCCAACGGCTCGGAGGGTGAGCGACAAGTACATCTGACCGCCGAATCGCGGCCTGCAAACTGGCTCGTGCGCTTCGTCCTGATGCTCGATCAGGTTGCAGGCATTGCCGCCGTGCTGGCGGCCGCGTGGCTCGTGTGGATCAAGCCTGGCGTGATGAGCTGGGGGTTCTTCCTCTACGTCATCTGGTTCAATCCGGGTCAGGCTTACGAATTCTATGCGCAATTGCAGCGCTGGCCGATCCTGCTTCTCATTCAGAATGTTTTGGGCAGCATCTCGCAGGCTGCAGGCTATGCGGGTTTGCTGGCGTTCGTGATGCGCGCTCCGACCGGCGAACTACAGCCCGAATGGGCAAAAGCCGAACGCATGCTGCCCGCGCTTGCGGCTGGCGTTGCTGTGGTTCTGATGGCAGCCTACGGCAATTCCTTCGGCTATCACACTGAGATGCTGAGCCGCGCCACGATCCTCTTCGGTATAATTGTCAGCGCCGCCGCGGTCACAATCCTGCTCTTGCGGCGTCAGACTTTGTCGCCGAAAGATAACCAGCGCCTGCGTTGGGTTATGTGGGGTTGTCTGATCGGGCTTCCGGCGTTCGTCATCGCCGATCTCAACGAATATACGACCCTGCTGACCGATTGGGACAATCTGTTCCTGCCAGAAGACGTCGCGGGACTGCTTTATCTGGTCAATGGCGTTCTCTGTCTTTTCGTCGTCGAGGCCGTTCGCCGCCAGCGCGTCGTCAATGTTGCGATACCGCTTCGGCGCGTGACGGTACTCGCGTTGATGACGAGCGTGCCGGCGCTGCTTCTTCACCAGCAGGCCGAGCATCTCCAGGAACTCGTCGAGCTTCCGAGTTGGTCATGGCTTCTCGTCGGAGCCATCACCCTCTTTGTGATCAGCCGCCTGCACGAATGGACGGTTGAGCTTGCCGATGATTTTTTCAATAGGTCTCTCGACCGGGCAGAAGAAGTTCTCGGCGATGCCATCCTGGAAGCCAAGACGGCGGAGGAGATCGATCGGGTTCTGTCCACCCGCACGAGCAACAATCTACGTCTTTCGTCCGCAGTGACATTCCGTCGAACGGAGACGGGCTTTCGCAGATATGCCGAAGGTGCGGGCTGGAGCGTCGGCACGAACGATCTGCGCCTGAACGATAAAGACCTTGGAAGCCTCCTTTCGGGCATGCCATGCGTCATCAATGAGCCGGTCGCCAAGGAAGCCGGCTTTCCGGAAGGGCTCGACATGCCGATCCTCGCCATTCCCGCGACCAGCCGGGTGCACTGTTATGCGATTACGCTTTACGGCCCGCATGAATCGGGAACTGCGATCGCTTCCAGTGAACGACAGACGCTGCAGAACATCGGGCGGCATGCGGCGGATGCCTATGCGCGGCTGGAGAGCGAGGAACTTCGCAAGACCGTTGCGGAACTCAGAAGCCAGATGGGATTGCGAGGCGCGTTGGCTTGATCCAACTCGGTTGCGCACTTATCGCTGCCACCGCGAGTGCCTCAATAGGCCAGACAATGATCTCAAAGACGGCTTAATTGCATCTGAAATTCGTATTGGAAGCTTCATCATTCTGCCGCCATTTAACGGGCGCGGGACTCTTCAGATGAGAGTGTGTCATGGAGCAGATCAACCTCGGAAAGTCGGGAATTACCACCTCTCGGATCGGCCTTGGAACATGGGCCATCGGCGGATGGATGTGGGGCGGCACTGAAGAACGCGAGTCCGTCGCGACCATTCGTTCTGCGGTGGAGCGCGGCATCACGCTGATCGATACGGCGCCGGCCTACGGCTTCGGCAAATCCGAGGAGATCGTCGGCAAGGCGATCGCCGAGGGTGGTTTGCGCAGCAAGGTGCAGATCGCGACAAAAGTCGGCATCGCCTGGAAAGACGGCAAGGTCTACCGGAATTCGACGCCGGGGCGCATTCGTCAAGAAATTGAGGATTCGCTTCGGCGTCTGCGTACCGATGTGATCGATCTTTATCAGGTGCACTGGCCGGATCTTGAGACTCCGCTCGAAGAGACCGCCCGCACACTCGACGACCTTCGCCGGGAAGGAAAGATTCGCGCTCTCGGCGTCAGCAACTATTCGCCGACCCAGATGGACACCTTCCGCAAGGTCGCTGCGCTCGATGCCGTGCAGCCTCCGTACAATCTCTTCGAACGCGAGATCGAAGCCGACGTTCTCCCCTATGCCGAGCGGACCGGTCTCACGGTATTAAGCTATGGCGCGTTGTGCCGCGGCCTGTTGAGCGGCCGAATGACCTCTGGCACAAAGTTCGAAGGCGACGACCTGCGCAAAGTCGATCCGAAATTCCAGCCGCCGCGCTTTGCGGAGTACTTGGCCGCCGTCGACGAACTGAAGACTCTTGCGCGGTTCCGCTTCGGAAAACCTGTGCTGGCGCTCGCGATCCGCTGGGTTCTCGATCAGGGCCCCACCATCGCGCTTTGGGGCGCGCGGCATCCGGCGCAACTCGATCCCGTCGATGACATCGAGGGCTGGCACATCGATGACGGGAGCAAGCGCGAGATCGACGCCATCCTGCAGCGATGCATCAAGGATCCCGTCACGCCGGAGTTCATGGCGCCACCCGAAAAGCGACCCGCGGCTGCGGCTTGAATTGCATTCTAACAGGGCAGTGTGAGGGCACATGAAAGTCGGTTTCATCGGGCTCGGTCATATGGGCTCAGGCATGGCGGCGAACCTGCTCAAGGCCGGTCATGACGTGACGGTCTACAACCGCACGCGCGCGAAAGCAGAGGCGCTAGCTGCAAAAGGCGCAAAGCTTGCCGCTACGCCTGCAGACGCTTGCAAGGCTGACGCGGTCTTCACGATGCTGGCGGATGACAAGGCCGTCGAAGCGATCGTTTTCGAGGACGGCGGCGTATTGGCAAGCCTTGGTAAAGGTGCGGTCCATATTTCTTCGAGCACGATCAGCGCGGCTCTTTCGGAACGGCTCGCGGACGTCCATGCGCGGAGCGGACATAGATACGTCGCAGCTCCAGTCTTCGGCCGCCCCGAAGCCGCAGAAGCGGCGAAGCTCTTTGTGGTCGCCGCAGGGCAAGCGGATGCCGTGAAGGTTGCCTCTCCGCTTTTCGATGCCATCGCGCAGAGAACGTTCGTCGTATCGGAACAGCCCGACGCCGCGAACATCGTCAAGCTCAGCGGCAATTTCCTCATCGCTGCGGTGATCGAATCCCTCGGAGAGGCCATGGCGCTCATCGGCAAAGCCGGGATCGACAAGCACCTCTATCTCGACATCCTGACGTCGACGCTATTTGGCGCGCCTATCTACAAGACCTATGGAAATCTCATTGCGGATGGGACGTTCACGCCAGCAGGTTTTGCCGCGCCGTTGGGACTGAAGGACGTTCGACTGGCGCTTGCCGCCGGTGATGACTTGCGTGTTCCGCTTCCGTTGGCGAGCCTTCTGCGCGACCGCTTTCTGACGTTGATTGCCAACGGCGGCGACAATCTCGATTGGTCGGCGGTCGGCAGCTTGGCGGCGAAAGACGCCGGCAGTGCGTGAAGCGCGTTGCATTTCGAACAGGAAGTCCCGAGAGGTTTGCGACTTACGCTCGGCGTCGCGAACGGGTACCATTGTCCTTTGGAGGCCAACGGTTGTGACATAATCCTGGCCGATATTGCTTTTTTGTTTCAGTGCAGCTATGAGCGCGACCCCCAAAATCGTGCACAAGGGACTGCCGCCGGGCCCGAAGGGTACCTTGATCGGCGGCAACCTTTCCCAAATCGGACCGCGCCGCGTCGATTTTTTTCTCGATCTTGCGCGAACGTATGGTCCCGTTGCAAGCATCCGCACCGGCCGCGGGCGCCGCTTTCTCATCAGCGATCCGCAGCTCATTCAGCAGGTGCTTGTCACTGACGCGCGCTCATACATCAAGCATTTCGGAGCGCGGACCTTCAAGCCGGTACTCGGCAATGGGCTGGTGACGAGCGAGGGCGACTTCTGGCTTGCGCAGCGGCGCTTGCTCCAGCCGGCGTTCCTCAAAGCGCAAGTGCTGTCCTATGCGCCGATCATGGCCGACCTGACGGAATCCATGCTTGCAAAGTGGACGCCCGGACAGTCGGTCGATATCGCCTTCGAATTCAGCTCACTCACCAGCGCCATTGCTCTCAAGACGCTTTTCGGCCTCGACGAGCATGGAGAGCGCGAGCGCGTCGATAAGAGTCTGCGGCTCGTCTTTGAACTGTTGACGGACCGACTGGATGCTCCAATCCAACTGCCGGTCTGGCTCCCTACCCCCGCAAACCTCAAGCTTCGCCGCGCGCTCAGCGACCTCGTCGCGCTCGTCGACAGTTTTATCGCCGAAAAGAAAACACGGCCACTCGGCAACGACCTCCTATCCACGATGATCGAAGCCCAGCACGAGGACGGGACGCGCATGAGTGCGCAACAGCTTCGTGATGAAGCCATGACACTCTATCTCGCGGGCCACGAAACGACCGCGCTCGCATTGACCTGGAGCTGGTATCTGCTCTCGCAAAATCCAGATGCCGAAGGGAAGCTCGTGGAGGAATGGCGCCGCGTCCTGAATGGCCGGTCGCCAAGAGCGTCAGATCTCTCGGCCCTTCCTTATACATCGGCTGTCATCAATGAATCCATGCGCCTTTATCCGCCCGTCTACGTCATCGGCCGGGAAGCGATGACAGACCTTGAACTCGGCGGGTATCGGGTGAAACGAGGTTATACGGTATTGATGAGCCAGTGGGTCAGTCACCGCGATCCTCGGTATTTCCCGGAGGCCGAGCGCTTTCTGCCGGAGCGCTGGCTGGACGGACTTGCCACGCGCTTGCCGAAGTTCGCGTATTATCCCTTTGGAGGTGGGCAGCGGATTTGCATCGGCGTGCATTTTGCACTCATGGAGGCAGCGATCGTTCTGGCGACCGTCGGGCAAAAATATCGCTTCACGCTCGATCCCGATGCGCAGATCGAAATCATGCCGCAAATAACGATGCCCCCCAAATACGGCATGCCTGCGACGCTCGCCCAGCGCTGACACATTCTCCGTTTAATGACTCGGGCATTAGAGCGTAAACACAAAGGCACGACATGGCAGACGCGACCATCGAAAACGTATCGGACACCGCTTTCTGGGTTGCACACTATCGTGGCGTTGAAACGAAACGCGCCGATGCCCTGTTCCGGGATCCTCTCGCCGCCATACTTGCCGGCGATCGCGGCCGAAGCATTGCCGAAGCGATGCCACGACCGTTCGTCACGTCGTGGGTCATTGCGGTCCGGACACGCATTATCGACGATTTCATCAAGACAGCCGTCTCGCGCGGCGTCGATACCGTCCTCAATCTCGGCGCCGGGCTCGATACGCGTCCGTACCGTATGGACTTACCGGCTTCTCTCTCCTGGATCGAAGCGGACTATCCGCACGTCATCGATTATAAAGAGGGCCTGCTCGTGCGGGAAGCGCCACGCTTCCGGCTTTCACGCGTGAAATGCGATCTGTCCGATTCCAAAAAACGTCAGGAGATTCTTAAGCAGACCAGCGCCAATGCGGGCAAAATGCTGGTGCTGACGGAGGGTGTCGTTCCGTATCTCAGCATCGAGGAAGTTGGCGCGCTCGCGGGCGAGCTTCACGCGCTGCCGAACGGCGCCTATTGGATCGTCGATTATCTTTCGCCGGATCTTTTGAAGTTTCGTAGGCGCATGATGGCCGGGAAGATGCAGAATGCGCCCATCAAATTCCAGCCCGATGAGTGGTTTGGATTTTTCGAGGCGAAAGGCTGGGTGCGCGAAGACATTCGATACCTCGGCGATGAAGGTGATCGCCTCGGGCGAAAGATTAAGCTTCCTGCGCTTGCGATGTTCGTCACAGCCCTTCGCGAGCTCTTCATGTCGAAAGCGCGTCGGAATCGCTTCAGAAACGCCGCCGGATACGCACTCCTCGTGCCGCGCAAAATATAGCGTCATTCGTGGAGATCGCCTTCTGCTATTTGGAACAGCGATCAATTCGATAAAAATGATCTGACTGGTCGCGCGAGGCTGGCGCGGCCACGAATTTGCGCGCAATATAATCCGTCAGCTGATTAATCGATGTCTCGTACTAATAATCTAAAAATCATAAAATCGAAGTGAGAAAGGATATTGGCAATGCGTTCAGAGCATCTGTTCATTGCAGCATCCATCGCAACGTTCGTCATGGGAGGCGCTGCGAATGCCGGGAGCGCCATCGAAGAAGCCGGTGCGCTCGCCTGTTTCACCGACAAGTGGGACGAGAAGGAACAGGAAAAAGGGCACAAGCTCGTCGACTATGCCGCGCGCTGCGTTTCAATCCCGGGCGATTCGAATCTCCCAAAGGACGCGGAAGACTGCACCGGGAAATACGAATACATGCCCGATGGTTCTTGGAAAGGTGCAGGAACCTGCAAGAGGACTTTCAAATCAGGCGACACGATCACCGACGAGTTCTCGGAGGGCTCGCATATGAAGGAATATGTCTACAAGGTCGTCGGAGGGACAGGCAAATACAAGGACGCGAGTGGCGGTGGCACTTATATGTTCGACAACTTGACTGACGCCGTGGGCGGCGGGCGTTTCAAGGGCAAAGTGATCCTGCCGTGATCGTTCGATCAAGCATGAAAAGGCCCCGGCGTCGGAAGAGGCCGGGGCTCGGCGTTCAGGCTCATGGAAGAGCCTCTAAACACCTCGCCGCAATACGCCGGCGACGAGGCCCAGGATTACAAACACCACTGCAACCATCAACAACAGATGGGCGCCGGAGATTGCCGTCCCCGCAACGCCGCCAAATCCAAGCAGAGCGGCAACGAGCGCGACGATCAAAAAGATGATCGCATAGTAAATCAGGCTACCTCCCATGAGGGACCTCCATTTATCCGCTTTTCTAAGACGGCAACGCACGCCGAGGTGCTGAAGTTCCGATCTATTTCGGCTCTCATCTTCGAAACAAAACGTCGAGACCGATCACTCCAGCCTTGTGCAGAACAAACGAGCCTGAAGATGCTCCGACGCCGCCCTAAAACTGACTCAGGGGCATCGGAGCGTCGCATGCGCTCAGAGATCGACCCACACGCCACCGCGCCAATAACCGCGACCAGCGTGTTCGCGCCAGCGATAGTGATCCGCATGGCGCCATTTCCAACTGTCAGGATGGACGCGAAGATGCAGCCCCGGTTCGTAGCGGTAATGCTCCCGGGCATGCCAGCAGTCGCCGTCCGGATTGCAAACGATATCGGCCGAAGCCGTCGTCGCGGTAAAGGCCAACATACTGGCACCCAAAAGTGCAGCGGTGGTGACAAGCTTCATCGTGTCTCTCCTTTTGTTTTGCTTTCGGGTGCAAGACAAACGGACTCGCTACACGATGGTTTCCGGCGCGCACGGGAGATTTGCAGCGCTCGGTGATCCATCTGTAAGCGTTCGATGAATCGGTCCTGCTGGATCAGGGCGCGAACGGCGCCGTTGCGCTCGAGGCTTTTCCGATGAGTCAGACGCCATATTCGCGTCGAATGCGATCCAGGTAGGTCGCCAGATTTGGCTTCTCCTTCACGTAACCCGATCCGGGCCATTGATGCGGCTGGTCAGCAATATGCCGAAGCATCGCGTAAACCGAAGCGTCAATGGCGTGCAGGCTGTCACCAAGGAAATAGGGTTTGTCCGCCAAAAAATTTGAAATTCCATCGATGTCCGTCCGGAAACAGTCGAGCACCGTCTCCGAGCAACGCCGCCCCATACCCTGGCCGTGGAAGCCAGCAAGAATACGAACGCGAAAGGCGTCGAGTGTTGCGCGCAGCTCCGGCGTCACTTGTGCCCCCTGGACGATATAGGGAATGTAAGTTTCCCAACCTGAATCCAAGCGCCACCGCGGCTCGATGATTCCACTCCAATAAAGATGCTCTTCGATCAATCGATTCCACGCGAGAGCTCCCGCGGCCTCTGCATGTGAAAGGCTGGCATCGAGCGGATCGCCATGCTTTCTCTTCAGATAAGAAATTATGACGTTGGAGTCCGCGACCTTCGTTCCGTCGCTATCGATGATGTAGGGAAGTTTGCCATGCGGCGCATCCTCATCGATCCGCGCGAGGTCCTGTGTTTTGTGCTGAAATTCAAGTCCGGTGAAGGTCAAGTAGGCGATGATCTTGGTTACGTATGGACTGATGTCGGGAAGGTTCCAGGCCGGTACGTAGCCATAGACGGTAATCATCGCACCCCTTCCTCATTTCGCGCCATTTTCATTGCGTCGAGTAGGCACGATTGGTTGCGCGGACGTGCTGAAGAATTTTTCTCAGGACGCTCGCCATCAACTCGTTGGCGCGTTCGTTGAGCGGCGTTTCGGTCGTTTCCGTTATCGATTTTCCGCGGTTATGCGCACGGCGATAGCCGAGACGTTCCGGCAGCGAGCCGCCGAGAGGGCGATAGCCTGTCGACTCGAGATACTGGCGCGCCCAGCGCTCTTCCTTCACATCGAGAATGCGGCAGAGCGCGACGCACAGACGGTCTTTCGAAATTCCAATCTGCTCAAGTTCGTAAAGCAGCAGAGTTACCGGATGCAGATCGTCCGAACTCGTTCCGGTCGGGAGGACGATCAGGTCGGAGGCGCGGGCCACCTCGAATGTCTCCGACGACAAGTGACCCGGCGTATCGATGACAACAAGGTCGACATCGCGAGCCTGCTTCAGCGCATCCGCGACGGCCGAAAAGGCCTGTGCGTCGATCACACTTAACATGCGGCTGGTGGCTCGCGTCGTCGACCACCGCACCGAGGTCTGCTGGCCGATATCGAGATCAATAAGCTTGACGCTCAGGCCGCCCTGCACCGCAACGACCGAAATGGCCCTCGCGAGCGTGCTTTTCCCGACGCCGCCCTTTTGGCCAATGATGGATAAAATGACGGGCATGGCGATTGATGGGTCAAATATACGCTTTACTCAGGCCTATTGGTAACCCCGACTGAGAGCCCGGCCAAGTCCTTTACGCTCGACTGCGCTCGCGCGCCCTGTATCTTGCGGCGCGGGATAGACAATTCAGCACCCGTCCGGCTTGTCAGACTGGCGTCCGAA
>CAYYDL010000576.1:0-3032 GCA_964470545.1 uncultured Hyphomicrobium sp.
GGTTATTGGGAGGGATCCGATGTGATCAGGGACGCCACCCAGGACGGGTGGTACCGCACTGGCGATCTGATGCGCCAGGATGCGAACGGAGAACTTTGGTTCGTCTCCCGCACGAAAGACATCATTGTTCGCGGCGGATCAAAAATCTCGCCCGCGGAGGTGGAGCGAGCCCTCGCGAGCCATCCAATCGTGAAAGACGTCGGCGTCGCAGGAATTCCTGACGATCTCTTCGGTCAGCGCATCGTTGGCTTCGTCGAGCTGTCGTCTGGCGCAGCCCAATACGGGCCTGATGAAATTCTCGCCAATGCGCGGCGACTGATCGCAGATTACAAACTTCCAGAGCGGCTTGAGATTGTTTCTCACATTCCCCGCAACGCGCTCGGAAAGATCGATCGCAACGCGCTCCTGGAGTCGCTTTCGCAAAGACCGGAGGTAACCGCTTAGCGCGGCATAGACTTGGTGGGTGATGAAGGACTCGAACCTTCGACCCGCTGATTAAGAGTCAGCTGCTCTACCAACTGAGCTAATCACCCGTACCAACACCGGACAAAGCAGAAGACCGCGGCGGGCCTCTATGGACGGCGAAGGGGCCCGAAACGGGCCCCGAGACGGCAGCGCATAGCATCGCCCGACGCCTCTGTCCACCCCCCTGCCGCGCTTCTGTCAGCCAATTGAGGAAATTATGATTTTTCGTCGACGCTTGAGAACTCGGGCGACGTTCAGCGGCGACCGTCCCGGCCATGCACATAAGCCGACATGGCGACGCCCAGCCCGATCATCAGCGTCGTCATCGAAGTCCCGCCGTAGGAGACGAGCGGTAACGGAATGCCGACGACCGGCACGAGGCCCGTCACCATTGCGAGATTGATGAAAACATAAACGAAGAACGTCATCGCCGAACCGGCGATCGCCAGCCGCGCGAAGCGATTTTCGCACCGTCGCGCCATCAGCATCATCGTCAGGATCAAGGCCGCATAGATCGCAATAAGCAGCATCATTCCGGTGAAACCCCACTCTTCGCCGATGATGCTGGCAATGAAATCGGTGTGCTTTTCCGGAACGAAATCGAGCTGGCTCTGCGTCCCGTGCATGAATCCCTTGCCCGCAATGCCGCCGGCGCCGAACGCAATTTTCGATTGCGTGATGTGATATCCGGCCCCAAGCGGGTCCATTCCCGGATTGAGAAAGACTTCGATGCGACGCTTCTGGTAACCGTGCAATCCCGACCAGATCGCCGGAAGCGCCACAATCGCCGCGATCGCTCCGAATGCGAAATAACGAAGTGGCACACCGGCGAGAAACATCAGCGACAGCCCAAGTGCAATGAAAAGCGCCGCCGATCCAAGGTCGGGTTGTTGCAGCGTCAGCAACACGGGCACACCGATCATCGCCAGCGGCGGCACAACATAGCGCAGCCGCCGAACTTGATCCTGGGGAAGTCGGAAGTAGTAGCGCGCCAGCGCCGCGACGAGCGCCAGTTTCATGAGTTCCGACGGCTGGAAAGAAATCGCCCCTGCCCCGATCCATCGCTTCGCGCCGAGCGCCTCGACGCCGATGAACGGGACGAGCATCAGCATGAAGAGAGCGATCCCGTACACGGGGTATGCCAGCTTGACCCAGACCTCCAATCGAACCGTCGCCATGACGACAACGACCGCGAGCATGATGAGAAATCGAAGCGTGTGCCGTTCGGCCCATGGCTGGAACGATCCCCCGGACACCGAGTAGAGCGTCGCGGCGCCGATACCCGCCAGCAGGCAAACGATCAGAATGACCGGCCAGTAGATGCGCCGCAGCTTTTCTCCGATCGCTAACGGCTGCCCGGTATTCCACGCGGAAGAAATCGTTTGCATCATCCCGCCTCGTGAAGAAGTGCGCCCGCGGGAAGCTTCTCTCCGCCATCGGCTCCCGACCTGCCGGGAGCGCGAGCGTCGCGATCATTGATCAGCGCGAGAACGTCGCGCGCCAGAATGGCCGCTGCCTCGCCGTCGCCGCCGTGTTCGATCACGGTCGCGATCGCGTACCGCGGCGTGTTCGCCGGTTCATATCCGATAAAAAGTACGTGCCCCCGCCTTGCCCATTCGACCGCATCACCCGCGCGTTCGGCGGCACCTGCGCCGATATCCGACACTCCGGTCTTGCCCGCGACGAGCGGTTTGCCCTCTCCGAGTCTGGCTTTCTCGGCGGAAGCGCCCGCGTCGTTGACCGCCGCCACCATCGCTTGCCTGACGATCTCGAGATATTCCGCGTCGAAGGCAAGCTTGCGGAACGGGGAGGTTGCGCTCTCTGATGCTGCGGGCTGGCGCAGAACCGGAGCAACGTCCCGCCCGCTGGCGATCCGCGCCGCCAAAGCCGCGAGCTGAAGCGGCGTCACCTGTAGATAGCCCTGTCCGATCCCGGTCAGCAGTGTCTCGCCGCCGAGCCACCCTGCATTGAGGTTGCCGCGTTTCCAGTCGGGGTCCGGCACCACGCCGGGCTTTTCTTCGGTAAGGCCAACATCGCTCGCGGCGCCGAATCCCAAAGCACGTGCGGCGTCGGCAATGCGCCGGATACCAAGCCGCGCCGACATTTCGCAGAAGAAAACCTCGCAGGACGAACGGATGGCCTCTTGCAGCGTAATGGCGCCGTGACCGGCGGGGTTCGAGCAGGTGTAGACCTGCCCGCCGTATTGGTACTTGCCGTTGCAGAAGATCCGTTCCTCCAGCGAGACGATCCCTGCACCAAGCGCCGCAAGTGCCGTCACCACCAGAAACGTCGATCCCGGTGCATAAAGTCCGGCGACGGCCCGGTTGAGAAGCGGATTGTCTTCCGATGCGGAGAGCTTCTCCCAGTCTGCGACGGAGATGCCACCCGCGATCGCCGCCGGATCGAAACCCGGAACCGACGCCATCGTGATGATATTTCCGGTCGCGACGTCGAGAACGACCGCAGCCGACCGGCGCGCACTCTGCATGCGGTCGACGACACGGCGCTGCAATTCTGCGTCAATCGTCAGCGCAACGTCGGCGCCCGCGACGGGATCGACGGTTTCC
>CAYYDL010000577.1:0-4435 GCA_964470545.1 uncultured Hyphomicrobium sp.
GCACATGGCTCTGGCACTCCGGCACATCTCGTCGGCCAGAGATTAACTGCGCCGCTCGAAAGTCTCACGGCCTTTCTGCTCTATGATTAACAGCCGATGCACATACCCACGGGAATCCGCGTGCCACGCAGGAAGTCCGCCGCAGCCATCGGTTGTTTTCCCGCGCGTTGCAGCCGTTCTATGCGAATGGCGCCCTCACTGCATGCAATCGTCAGCGTCTCATCGATGATCGTGCCGGGCTCCGCATTGCCGTCGGTGTTTTTCGCCGAAAGAACGCGGATCCTTTCGCGCTTGCCTCCGAGCGCCAACTCGAACCACGCTCCGGGCGCCGGCGAAAGTCCGCGAATGTGATCGACGACATCCTTCGCGGGACGAGCGAAGTCGATGCGCGTCTCGCCCTTGTCGATCTTGGCGGCGTAAGTCACCCCCTCGTTCGGCTGCGGCACACAGTGGAGCACACCCGCTTCGAGCTTCGTGAGCGCTTCGACCATCAGCTCTGCGCCAAGCTTGGCAAGCACGTCGTGCAGTTCGCCTGCCGTCATATCCGGAGGGATCGGAACATCCCGGCCCAGGCACACCGGACCCGTATCGAGGCCCTGTTCCATCCGCATGATGTTGACGGCAGTCACCGTGTCACCCGCCATGATCGCCCGCTGGATCGGCGCTGCGCCCCGCCAGCGCGGCAGCTTCGACGCATGCACGTTGAAACACCCGAGCCGGGTTGCATCGAGAACGGCTTTCGGCAGCAAAAGACCGTATGCGACGACCAGCGCGACATCGGTTTTAAGCGCCGCAAAGGCTTCGCGATCAGCCTCGCTTTTGAAATTCACCGGTGTACGCACCGGAAGGCTGAGCGTCTCCGCGCGCTGGTGCACCGCTGACTTCACCTCGGCCATCCCCCGCCCCGCCGGACGCGGTGGTTGACTGTAAACCGCGACGACGTCGTGTCCCGCCGCCACGATCGCATCGAGCACGGGCACGGCAAATTCGGGCGTCCCCATGAAGACGATCTTGAGCGGCATAAGAACCTCTTACTGTCCCTCCGTCATCCTCGAACGGCGAGCATGTGAGCCGTTCTCGGATCCAGCATAAGAGTGGTCGAAGACGCAATATTGTGCCTTCGGCAATTCTCACCCTGAACCGCCGGCCTTCGATCCGGCCTCGCCGTCCTCGGCCGAGGATGACGTTCTTTAGCTTCTCGCCTGCTTCTTGAACTTGCGAATGATGATATCGCGCTTCAGCCGCGACAGGAAATCGATGATGAGCTGGCCATCGAGATGATCGATCTCGTGCTGGATGACCGTCGCCAGCAACCCCTCGGCTGAGAGTTCCTGTTCCTCGCCCGCCCGGTCGATATATCGGACCGTCACCGTCGCTGGCCGCTCGATCTCGACGCGCACGTCGGGAATGGAGAGACAGCCCTCCTCGTGCACCCGCGTCGTCGAACCGAGAGCGACGATTTCCGGATTGGCCATCGCTATAGGATTGGGGGGCTGTCCGTCTTCCGCGGCATCGATGACGGCGACGCGCTTCAGCACGCCGACCTGCGGCGCGGCGAGCCCGACGCCCGGCGCCGCGTACATGGTTTCGAGCATATCGTCCATCAGCTTGACGACAGCATCGTCCACCCGCTCGACCGGATCGGAGATCTTGCGCAGAACGGGATCGGGAATGGTGATGATCGGAAGCACGGCCATGGCGCTGACATATGAAAGGCCGCCGCCCCGGTCAATGGCGTGCGTCCCTGTATCGTTGAGAACTTGATGATTTCGCAGGGCCGCCGGACCCCGCGCACGCCGCAAGCGCCTCGGCCGCGACCTCGGGCGGCGCCCAACCGATCCGCCGGAGCCGGGCCGCATCGACCACGAGGTTCCCGGTCAGCCGGTCGGCGAGGTCGGCTTTTCCGACCATGCGAAGGAGCCCCGCAAGTGACGTGTCCGGCATCGGCAGCAGCATCTCCGGCTTGCCGAGGCCTTTCCTCAGCGAGCGGATGACCTCCGCCATCGTCAACGCCTCGCGATCAGCAACGATGAACGTCGCATTCTCGGCCGTCTGCGTCTGCAGGACGTATTGAATGGCGCTGATCAGATTGCCGACGCTGACAAGCGATCTCCGGGCTTTCAAAGCTCCAAATGGCAGAGGAACCGGCAGTGTCGCCAGCCGCATCAACGCGGCCATGTTGCCTTTGACCCCTGGGCCATAAACCAGAACCGGCCGCAGCACCGTCCAATGGGTCGACGAGCCTTCGAGCGTCTTCGCCATGATCGCTTCGGCCGCGAGCTTCGAACGCCCGTAAGCATCTGTAGGATTTGCCGGTGTCGCTTCCGTCACGATCACTGGATACGTCACGCCGATCTGAGCGCGGATTGAGGACATCAGCACGAAACGCTTCACACGTGCGGCGCGGGCAGCTCGGGCCAATTGACGGGTTGCATCAACATTGATCGCAGTATAGGCCGCAGGCGGCAAATCCGCCCGCGCATGGGAGAGGCCAGCCGCATGAACGATGGCATCGACGCCGCGGACCAGAAATTCGGCCGCGAACGAGCGTGACATATCGCCGACCGCAACGCCTTCGACACGCGGGCTATCGAACACGATTGGATGCCGCGCCGCCGCCCGGACGCTGTAGCCGCGTTCCGCCAGCACGCGAACGACGTGCTGCCCGATGAAACCCGAAGCTCCGGTCACGAGAATGCGTTGGGCGATGCCCACACCCTCTCTCCGCTGACGAATTCTGGATCCTAAACCGACTCTGCCTCCGATCTAGGACCGTCTTCTTGGAAAGTGCAACGCCGTCTGCCTTAAAGCCTCGGCGTTTCCCCCAGCGTACGCAATCAGACGATACCAGCCCAATATGGCAATCGAAAGCGCCGCCGCCGAAGCATCGAGCATCTTCGATGCTTGGATAGATCCCGACTGCGAAGGAATGACGATGCCGAAGGTCGCCTGTTCTAGACTTTGCGCCGGGCCTTGAATGCAGCGGCCAGCGTGCCGTCGTCGAGATAGTCGAGTTCGCCGCCGATCGGGACGCCCTGCGCCAACCGCGACACCGTCACGTCGGCTCCCTGAAGCTGGTCGGAAACATAATGCGCCGTCGATTGGCCTTCGACGGTGGCATTCAGCGCCAGCAAAATTTCCTTCACCTCCGGAGATTTCGCGCGAGCGACAAGATTCGCAATGTTGAGCTGCTCGGGCCCGATGCCGTCGAGCGGCGACAGATGCCCGCCGAGCACATGATAGCGCGCGGAGACCACGTTGGCGCGCTCCAGCGCCCAGAGATCGCCGACCTCCTCGACGACAACGATCAAACCAGCGTCGCGGCGCGGGTCGGCGCACACACTGCATGGCGAAATGGTATCGAGGTTGCCGCACACCGGACATTCCGTGATCTTCGCGATCGCCTGCTGTAACGCATCCGCCAGCGGCAGCATCAAATCGTTGCGCCGCTTCAGAAGTGCCAATACCGCCTTGCGCGCCGAGCGCGGACCAAGTCCCGGCATGCGCGCAAGGAGCTGCACCAGCCGCTCGATTTCAGGACCTGCAGTTTTGCGGGACATGTCTCAATTATGGTCTTTCGTCACCCTCGAACGGCAAGCCTGCGAGCCGTTCGGGGGATCCAGCGTAAAGCTGCCGAAGGCTCAGTATATTCTTGCGTCTTCGACGAGACTTGCGCTGGATCCCGACCTTCATTCGCTCCGCTCATTCGGTCGAGGATGACGGAAGGATAACCTAAAAAAGCTTCATGCCCGGCGGAATCGGCAAGCCGCCGGTGATCTCGGCCATCTTCTCCTGCATGACGTTATCGACCTTCGCTTTCGCGTCTGCCGCCGCCGCCACGATAAGATCCTCGAGAATCTCGACCTCATCGGGCTTCATTAGGCTTGGATCGATCCGCACACGTTTCAACTCGCCCCGGCCATCGACGGTGACGTGCACGAGGCCACCGCCGGACTGGCCTTCGATCTCGGCCCTCTGCAGTTCGTCCTGCATTTCTTTGAGGCGCGCCTGCATCTGGCCCACCTGCTTCATCATTCCCATAATGTCTTTCATATCGTCCTCGCGGCCACTCGCCGAATTCGAAACAAGATTTAAACGGCTTCGCTCTCGCTGTCCGTATCTGTCTCACGCGCCGCAATTCGTCGCACCTCTGCGATCTTGGCATCCGGAAACGCATCGAGCACCGCACGGACAGCGGGATGCTGCTTCAGAGATTCAAGCTCGGCCGCCTCGCGCTCGCGACGCACCGCGCCGATGGCGGGCGCCCCTGCCTCCTTCGAAAGAACGACGACCCAGCGCCGCGTTGTCCAGAGATTGAGCTTTTCCCTGAGGTCGTTCGCGAGTTCCGGCGGCGCTCCATCCAACAGGAAAAGATCGATCGAGCCCGCGACCGCGTCGAACTTCACCAGGCTCACATGATCTTCCAGATGAATCT
>CAYYDL010000578.1:0-1566 GCA_964470545.1 uncultured Hyphomicrobium sp.
TAGCGCAGCGCGATCTCGACGCGCTTGCCTGTCGGAATGTTGACGCCTGCGATGCGGGCCACTTCAGTCTCCTGCCTTTAAATCTCGTGTCGAATTAACGATGCCGTTTCGTGCAATGTTCTCAAGTGCGAATAGGCGCAACGACCGCAGAACCCGGGTTTCAAGCCCTGGTCCGGATCAAGTTGAGCCCTAGAATAAAGTTGTGTCTTCTACCTCGGGTCATCCCTTCCGTCAATGCGTGCTTTTCTCGCGTCAAGCATCCTGAAACTGTTGCAGAACTTCGCTGATCTGGCGGCTGACGTCCTGTATCGGCGCCATGCCGTCCACGGACTTCAGCAATTTGTGAGCATAATAGTAACCAATCAGAGGCGCCGTTTCGCGATAGTAGGCGATCAGGCGCGTCTTGAGGGCGTCGGCGTTGTCGTCGGCCCGAACGGTTCCGCCTGCCGCGAGCGTCTCGCGGGCTCGCGTCTCGATCCGTTCGACGAGCTTTGAATCGTCGACCTTCAGCTCGATGACGCAATCGATGTGGCGGCCCTTCGACTTCAACAGCTTGTCGAGCGCGTCGGCCTGAGCGAGCGTCCGGGGAAAACCGTCGAGGATGAAGCCTTTGGCGCAATCCGGTTCGGAAATGCGGTCGGCAATGATGCCGATGACGATATCATCGCTGACGAGGCCGCCTTCAGCCATGATCTTCTTGGCCTTCAGCCCGACCGGCGTTCCGGCCTTGACCGCAGCGCGGAGCATATCCCCTGTCGAGAGCTGCGGGAGCCCCAGCTTCTCGGAAATCGCCTGCGACTGGGTCCCCTTGCCTGCGCCGGGAGGACCAAGGAGCATCAGGATCATCGCCGCGCTCCACGCAGTTTGGCCTTCTTGATGAGACCCTCATACTGCTGGGCGATCAGATGGCTCTGGATCTGGGCAACAGTGTCCATGGTGACGCTGACGGCGATCAGAAGGGACGTGCCGCCGAAATAGAGCGGGATGCCGGCATAGGACGTCAGGATCTCTGGCAGAACGCAGACCGCTGCTAAGTAGAGCGCGCCGACGACGGTGATGCGAGTCAGGACGTAGTCGATGTATTCCGCGGTCTTTTCGCCGGGACGGATGCCGGGCAGAAAGCCACCGTACTTGCGCAGGTTGTCCGCCGTCTCCTTCGGATTGATCACGACGGCCGTATAGAAGAACGCAAAGAAGAGGATCAACAGCGCATAGACCAGCATATGCAGCGGCTGGCCCGAACCGAGCGCCGCCACGGCTTCATTCAGCCACTCGGGACCTTGCCCAGCCGTGAACTGCGCGACGGTAATCGGCAGCAGCAGCAGCGACGACGCGAAGATCGGCGGAATGACGCCCGAGGTGTTGAGCTTGAGCGGCAGATGCGAGGTCTGGCCCTCGAACATCTGATTACCGACCTGGCGCTTGGGGTACTGGATCAACAGCCGCCGCTGCGCGCGCTCCATGAACACGATGAAAGCGATCACCGCGATTGCCATCACCATCACGACCAGGATCAGGCCGGTCGACAAGGCGCCCTGCCGGCCGAGTTCGAGAGTGCCGGCGATC
>CAYYDL010000579.1:0-1679 GCA_964470545.1 uncultured Hyphomicrobium sp.
ATTTTTGCGAAGGCAATTACTTCGGAAATTCAAGTGCCGCGATTGATACCATTTCGAAGGTAATAAGCAACGTTGTAGCTATCGCGACATCTACTAATCCTGGATCGATAAGTCTGATTGATGCCTCAAAGAATAACTTCTCTCCTCGCCCATGCGTCATAAACACGGATCCACCTTACTATGACAACGTCGGCTATGCTGACTTGTCTGACTTCTTTTACGTTTGGCTTCGGCGCTCCCTAACCGAAATCTGGCCCCAGCTTTTTCGCCGCCTACTCACGCCCAAAGACGAAGAGCTGGTAGCTGAAAGATATCGGCATGGGGGACAAGAAGCTGCTGACGCGCACTTCTTAAAGGGCATGAGCATGGCGCTTGCAGCCATGCGAGATGCCGCGTCAGAATCAGAGCCATTGGCCATCTACTATGCCTTCAAACAGGCGGAAGCTGGTGTTGACGGCGTGACATCGGCCGGATGGGCCTCGTTTCTACAAGCGGTTATTAATTCGGGGTTCGTGCTCGACGGAACTTGGCCGCTGCGTACTGAAAGTGGCGGTCGCCTTGTAGGCAACAACGCGAATGCGTTGGCGTCATCGATCGTCCTAGTTTGCCGAAAGCGAGCCGGCGATGCGCCCGTGGTTACCCGCGCAGAGTTCATTCGAGTTTTAAAAAGAGAACTCCCAGATGCAATTGCGGAAATTCGTAAGGCCGGTGTGGGTCCGGTCGACATGCAACAATCGGTGATCGGACCCGGCATGGGTATCTTCACACGTTATGCTAAAGTTTTGGAGGACGACGACAGCGCCATGGCGGTGAAAACCGCACTGTCGTTGATCAACAGGGTTTGGGAAGAAATCGAGAACGAGCTCGACGCTAATTTCGATGCCGAGACGCAGGTCGCGCTTGCCTGGTTTGCGACGTACGGCTTTGACGCGCGAGCATCTGGCGAGCTGATTACGCTCGCCAACGCCAAGAACATTCCGTCTAACGCGCTGTTTGACCGGGGCGTTTTAATGGATTTGAAAGGAAAAGCGGCGCTCACGCCACGCAACGACTGGTGGCCTGCCGAAATTACGCCGAACGACAGCGACGACGAGAAGAAACGAAAGCGCGAATTGACCGAACACGGGACGGCGACCTTGTGGGCGTGCGTCCAGAAAGCCGCGGCCATCCTCAATGCGGAATCTGGTGGTGGAGAAGCGGCCAGCCGGTTTGTCGCGCAAATGGGGCCGAAGGCGGAAGCTGCGCGGGCACTGGCCTACAGGCTGTTCGAGATCGCGACCAAGAAGGGTCGGGCGGCCGAGGCCCTGGTCTATAACGAGCTCGCCCAGGAATGGCCGAAACTGGAAGAATTGGCCTCCCGCGCCGGCCCACGCACCGAGAAAGCTACGGCCCAAGCGACGTTGCACTTTAGCTAATCCGGAGGAACACCGATGTCGGCCGAAAAGGAAACCGTACAGCGGGTTCAGGGTGGTCTGTTCCATCTGCAGAAAGGGCTCGCGCCCTTCGTGGAAGCACGGATGAAGGCCGCGCATGGCGCAAATTGGCTGCACTACGCAAGCCGCGCACAGGGTTCCGCGTCCAACGCGCCGCTCGACGCCTACGGCCTCGTCAAGACCATGATCGACCGCTGGCGTGAAGTTTTCGATGATGCTTTCGCCCGTAACGATCGCCACAAAGCG
>CAYYDL010000580.1:0-2496 GCA_964470545.1 uncultured Hyphomicrobium sp.
TCGCTTCGGTCTTGAGACGGATCAGCAGGTCGCGCGGGTCGATCTCGGCCTCGATCGGGTCGGAGACCCAATCGGTGCCGACAAAGCCTTTCGCCGTCGCAATGCCGGGCAGAATATCGGTCGCAAAGACCTCAAGGGAGATGTCCTGCAACTCACGGTTTCCGGCCAGAGCCTCCGCCCAGCGCCCGGCTTCGATCGGGCTCGACCAAAAGAGCTGCACGGTGCGTCCGGAGACCTTCTGTGAGGGAACCGAGGCGTTCTCCTCGTCGGCGAGCGTCAGCACACGTCCTTCGCCGACCGCCCGGCGGACGAAGCGGTCGCGTTGCGCAAGCTCTGGAATGCGCGGCGCGTTGAGCATTGATCGTTGACCCCGGCCGAATCACTTCCGAAAGTGTTCTCGAAAGAGCAGCTAAGGGCAAGCCGGTCGAAGATATCTGCAAACGATAAATATCCCGAACACGCGATAAATTTTAGCCCATTGCACCCGGGGCCATCGCGTCCGGGCGCCCCGCTTGATTTGGCCCATCCCGGCCCTTAGCATCCGTCAGATCAATAACCGGAGTGGCTTCGGCGCGAAATCCGCTGGCCGCTAGCGCCGTGACCGAAGCCCTCATTGTCCTAGCCCTCATTGTCCTCAATGGCCTTTTTGCGCTTTCCGAACTGGCGGTCGTTTCCGCCCGGCGGTCAAGGCTCAAAGCCATGGCAGCGTCGGGCCGCCGCGGTGCCAACAGCGCCCTCTCCCTCGCGGCGCAGCCGGGTCGCTTCCTGTCAGCGGTGCAGATCGGCATCACGCTGATCGGCACGGTCAACGGTGCCTACTCAGGAGAGACTTTCGGCGAGGATGCCTCCGCTTATCTTCAGCACCTCGGACTGAGCAATCGGCTGGCCGATCCAATAGGATTTGGTGTGGTCGTGGCGATCATCACCTACCTCTCGGTTATCGTTGGTGAGCTTGTTCCGAAGACCGTCGCCTTGCGGAACGCCGAAGGCATTGCATGCGGCGTAGCGCCAATCATGACGGCTTTCGCCCGGGCAGCGGCGCCGGTTGTGTGGATGCTCGACACCTCGACCAAACTCGTCTTCCGCCTTCTCGGGCTGTCACGGGAGGGCGAAAGCAATGTCACGGACGAAGAAATAAAGACGCTTATTGCCGAAGCCGAAACAGCGGGCGTGCTCGATATGGGCGAAGGGGAGCTCATCTCCGGCGTCATGCGCCTAGCGGATCGCTCCGTCGTCGGCATCATGACACCGCGCACAGACGTCGTATGGATCGACATCACCGCATCGGAGGATGCGATCAGAGAGCGTCTGATTTCGACGCCACATTCGCGCCTGCCGGTCGGCGAAGGATCCACCGATAAGTTGATCGGCGTGGTGCAAACGCGCGAGCTGTTGGCAAGCGTGCTCAAGGGCGAGACACCGGATCTCAGAGCGCATGTCCGGAAGGCGCCGATGGTCCCCGAAACAGCGGAGGCTCTCGATGTCTTGTCGATATTGCGGAATGCTGAAGTGCCCATGGCCCTGATCCACAATGAATATGGTGATTTTGAAGGTCTCGTGACGCCTGCGGATATTCTCGAAGCGATTGCGGGCGTATTCAAATCTGATACCGAGGGCCTGGAGCCCCATGCCATCGAGCGCGATGACGGCTCGTGGCTCCTCTCGGGAGGAATGCCGGTCGACGAGATGGCGGACAAGCTCGGCATCGAGCTTCCCGTAAATCGCTCCTACGAAACGGTTGCGGGCTTCGTACTCGCCCGTTTGCAGCACCTGCCGACGGTCGGAGAGCGCATCGATATCAGCGGCTGGCGGTTTGAGGTCGTCGACCTCGACAGGCGCCGCATCGACAAGGTGCTGGCGACTCGCCTGCTACCGCGGCGGCCACGGGCTCCCTAAGAAACCGCGCCCAATAGCGACAGAAAATGCACTGCGGCGTCGAATTCTGCGCGGCGACCGCGGCGGCGGGCAAGCGCTTCTGAATCCTCCCCCCACAGCGAGATCTGATAATCCTCATCGACGTGTCCAGCCTTCCACGCGACATCAGCACTTAGCCATTCACGAAAGACGGCAAGCGCGATCAGGGCCGAGCCGGTCAGTGTCGTGATGACGTGGAGGCCCGCCAGACGCATAGCGTCGTCTCGCGGAAGCGCCTCGGAATAGGCGGCCAGCGCGGCGTTGGGCTGGGCGATATGCACGATGCCGAAGACGACGCGGAATTCCGCATTCAGCGTCTCGTTCGCCCAGGCGACAATCGGGTCCCAGTGCTCGGCCTGCAGCTCGACGAGCTTCTCCGGCGTTTCAGCGCGATAGCAGACGAGATCGCTTCCGGCATAACCGGTGATGTCATCGGCGACCTCGTCCAAGGTGTCGGCGACCGCGTCGATCGCGGTGTTGGCAAAGCGCGTTAACGGCATGCGTGTGGGATCGATGGAGTCGGTTTGTGCGCGCCACTCGTCCGCAATCGCGTCGGCGAGCGCTCGCGTCGGTACCGCAAGC
>CAYYDL010000581.1:0-4307 GCA_964470545.1 uncultured Hyphomicrobium sp.
CTCGCCCTGGTCGCCAAGATCATCGCCGACCACGGCGGCATCATCGAATGTGAAAGCGAACCCAAACGCACGGTCTTCCGCGTGCTGCTTCCGATGCAGCGTGCACGTCCCGCAGCCGTGCCGACGACGAGAGAGACTTGATGGCTAGAGGCACCATACTGATCGCCGACGACGACACCGCAATCCGCACGGTGTTGAACCAGGCGCTAGCCCGCGCCGGCTTCGCGCCGCGCGCGACAGGTAACGCCGCAACGCTCTGGCGCTGGGTCAGTCAGGGCGAGGGCGACGTCGTGATCACCGACGTCGTCATGCCTGACGAAAACGCCTTCGATCTCATCCCACGGATGAAGAAGCTACGCCCGGACCTGCCGATCATCGTCATGAGCGCCCAGAACACGCTGATGACCGCACTGACGGCCGCAGAGAAAGGCGCATTCGAATATCTTCCGAAGCCGTTTGACCTGAACGAGGTTGTGGCCGTCGTGTCGCGCGCTCTTTCAGAGCCGGGCCGCAAGCGGCAGACGCCGGCCGCCGAACGTGAGAGCGACGAGCTTCCACTCATCGGCCGCTCGCTTCCGATGCAGGACATCTATCGTGTCCTCGCCCGCCTCACGCAAAGCGATCTCACCGTCATGATCAACGGTGAGAGCGGAACGGGCAAGGAACTCGTCGCGCGCGTCCTGCATGACTATGGCAAGCGGCGTCATGGCCCCTTTGTCGCGATCAACATGGCCGCAATCCCGCGCGAATTAATCGAGAGCGAGCTCTTTGGTCACGAGAAGGGGGCCTTCACCGGCGCCCAGACACGCACCCCCGGCCGCTTCGAGCAGGCTGAAGGCGGCACGCTATTTCTCGACGAAATCGGCGATATGCCGCTCGAGGCACAGACGCGTCTTCTGCGCGTGCTGCAACAAGGCGAATATACGACGGTTGGCGGCCGCACGCCGATCAAGACCAATGTGCGCATCATTGCCGCCACGCACCGCGATCTCAAATCGCAGATTCAGCAGGGTCTCTTCCGCGAAGACTTGTTCTATCGTCTGAATGTCGTTCCCATCCGCCTGCCACCGCTGCGCGAACGTCTTGAGGATGTCGGCGATCTTGTCCGTCACTTCCTGCGCCAAGCCGCACGGGAAGGGCTGGGCCAGAAATCGATCGAGAGCGCCGCCATCGAGCGGCTTAAAGCGCACCCGTGGCCGGGCAACGTGCGCGAACTCGAGAACGTCGTCCGGCGCCTCGTCGCGCTCTATACGCAAGACACGTTGACCGCGCCGATCGTCGAGCAGGAACTTGCGGGTTCTGCGACGACGCCTGCTGTCGGCGGAGCGGCCGAAAGTGCCGATCTCGGGGAGGCCGTCGAGCGTTACCTGTCGCGCTATTTCTCCTCGTTCGGCAACGACCTGCCACCACCGGGTCTCTATGATCGCGTGATCCGCGACGTCGAGAAACCGTTGCTGAGCGCCGCGCTGGCGGCAACGCGCGGCAACCAGATTCGTGCCGCCGAATTGCTCGGGCTCAACCGCAATACGCTGCGCGCCCGTATCCGCGACCTCAACATCCGTGTGTTCCGAACGGTCGAGGGCTAGCATCCCTCCGCCGATCGGCCTCGAACTTATCCACAGGGCCCCAGGCCTGTGGGCAATTGGCGCTTGAACTGCGCCACACCCGTCGCGAAAATGTCACAGTTAGGTTGTTGGGTCTTCCGTGAAGATACGGCATTGGTGCTCCGCGCCTGCCCGAAGGGGAAATCCGCAGTCGCGAAAGGCCGCCCATAACTTGCGGCTATGGAAAATAACGAGACTTTCCCGCGTGATAGGCGAACTGGTCTGAAACTGATGAACGCCAGCAACAGCGATGGCAAGGCGGACACGATCGTGGCGAACGATCGCGAGACTGTGGCTGCGTTGATGGAAGAAGGTTCGACGCCGCTCAATCCTTCGGACCGGGCGTTCTGGTTCGGGTTAGGCGTCGTTCTCCTTTCGCTGATGTCCGCCCTTGTCAGCTACATGATCCTGACAGGGCTGACCGCCATTGCGCCGCGCAACGAATACGTCTGGACCGCGCTCGCGGTGAATGCCGTGCTGATCCTGACGATGTTCTGCACGATCGCCTGGCAGGCTCTTGGCTTGCGCCGTGCGTGGAAGCAGAGGATTCCCGGTGCACGGCTGCACACGCGCATCGTTGCGCTCTTTACGCTCATCGCCGCGCTCCCGGCCGTGCTGCTGGCGGTTGCTGCGACGACGACCTTCTCGCGTTCACTCGATGGTTGGTTCTCGGGCCGCACACGCGCCATCGTCGAGAATTCTTACGATGTCGCCCGCGCCTACGTCGACGAGCACAGCCAGATCATCCGCACCGACATCGTGAACATGGTGCGCGACATCAATGGCGAGGCTGCGACGCTGAAGGACGATCCGGACGCCTTCCAGAAATTCCTCATCGGACAGGCCGGGCTCCGCGATTTGACTTCGGCCTATATCATCGACTCTGACGGTGTGCCGATCGTCCTCGCTCTCGACGATCCGAAGCTGCCCTACGTCGTCCCGCCGCCATCCGCGATCAAGCAGGCGGAAGCCGGCCAAGTCGCTCTATCGCGCCCGTCCAGTGATTACCGCATATCGGCAATTGCGAAGATCGACTCGATGCCAGGCCGCTATCTCTATGTCGCCCGCGGCGTTAGCCCAAAGGTGATCAACCACCTCCAGAGTACCGAGCAGAACGTCTATGAGTATTCGCGTCTGCGACAGGCCAAGGGCGGGCTCAAGGTCGCGCACGGGCTCATCTATTTCATGATCTCGCTGACGTCGCTGCTCGCGGCGATCTGGGTCGGCATGTGGTTTGCCGGTCGCTTCGTCGCGCCGATCCGGAGGTTGATCGCGGGTGCGCAGGAAGTCTCGCGCGGCAATCTCGAGATAGAGTTGCCTGAGCGGCGCGGCGAGGGTGACCTGCGGCGCCTGTCCCACACGTTCAATCTTATGACGCGCGAATTGAAGTCGCAGCAGGATGCGCTCGTCTCGACGAATGCCCAGCTGACCGAGCGACGCAATTTCATCCAAGCTGTCCTTTCCGGCGTCTCGGCCGGTGTCATTGGTCTCGACAGTTCCGATCGGATCACGCTGCTGAGCCGTGCGGCTGAGCGGCTTCTCGGATTTCAGAGCGCGGACGTCGTCGGAAAGCACCTAACGGAAGTCGTCCCCGAGTTCGCGCCGGTTCTCGAGTCGATCGATGAGCCGGGCCTTCGGACCAAAGGCCAGCATGAGATCAAGAAACAGATCGGCGACGAAGAGCGCACGTTTGCCGTCCGCATTACTCATGAGCGGGCAGGCGAGGGCGACGTCGGCTCGGTCGTAACGTTCGATGATATTTCCGAGCTTGTGCAGGCCCAGCGCACAAGTGCTTGGGCTGACGTCGCGCGGCGCATCGCGCATGAGATCAAAAATCCGCTGACGCCGATACAACTTTCTGCCGAACGCTTGCGCCGGAAGTTCGGAACGCAGATCGGTGACAACCGCGAGCTGTTCGAAACGCTGACGCAAACGATCGAGCGGCAAACCGGCCAGATCAAGAGCATGGTCGACGAGTTCGCTTCATTCGCGCGCATGCCGCAGCCGGTGATGGCGGATCAGGATTTGAGGCTCGCCGTGCAGGAACCGGCCGTGCTCTTCCGCGAAGGCAACAAGGACATCGACTTCAAACTTGAAATTCCCGACCGTCCCGTCAGCGCCCGTTTCGATCTGCGCTTGATTTCCCAAGCCGTCACCAATCTGATCAAGAATGGCGCCGAGGCGATTGAATCCTACGGCGAGCTGCAGGGCCGTCCTCCGGACTATAAAGGCCAGATCGAAGTCCGCCTGTTGCCTTCGACGGATCGTGTCGCCATCGAGGTCATCGACAACGGCATCGGATTGCCGAAACAAAATCGCGCTAAGCTTCTCGAACCTTATGTGACCACACGCGCGAAGGGGACTGGCCTCGGTCTCGCAATCGTGCAAAAGGTTGTCGAGCAGCACGGCGGCACGCTGTCACTCGAGGACGCTCCATTGACCGGCACGCGGACGCGCGGTGCTTTGGTCCGACTAACTTTGCCTCTCAAAATCGGAACTCCCCAAAATACGTCCGCCGAGCACGTTCGCTCAGCAGCACACGCTGTCGGCGGCGCATGAGGTGCATGATATGAAACGCTTAACCCCCCAGGAGCGCAGCAATGTCAGCTGATATATTGATCGTCGACGACGAGGCCGATATCCGCGATTTGGTCGCCGGCATTCTCCAGGATGAGGGCCATCGCACGCGCCTGGCTCGCGACA
>CAYYDL010000582.1:0-5474 GCA_964470545.1 uncultured Hyphomicrobium sp.
CCATTTGATAAGCATATCGCCAACTGAGTCGATGAAGGATTCATCTTAGGGGCATGCAGCGACGTCGCAATCGCAAGAATGAGCGCCAAGCTTCCCGTCGAAATGGAGAGACCAATTCATCTCCTTCGCGGCGTGAAAGGCACTCCTAGACGTTAAATTTAATGCCATCGTTATGCGAAATGGCCCCTACGTGCAACTGGCGAGACTTCGCGTGAAGTTCAAACAGATGATGAGGGATCTTTCCCATCGATCGAGCGTCTCCCTTATGAATATCCCGCATGACGCAACGCAACGTCACCGGTGATTAGAAACCGGTCACGGCATGCTCAGGCTTGGTGCAATGGCGGTAAGCTCCAAAGCGAACGTTGAAATTCAGATGCCGAGCGAATACTTCGAATCATAGAGGAGGTGGCGCTGCGGAAAGGAATCTCTGATCTCTTCAGGTCAAATACTGAGGGTGGTCGCCGCGCCGGCTTTGGAAAGACTGCTGATGACAGGCTCTGATTTTTCCGATCGAAATGAGTTTCCTCTTCCCCCGCCGGGCTCCGGTAACTCCGGGGTCTTTATTCTTGTTTTGTTGGCGGTAGCGGCGTTTGGCGGCTGGTACATTATTGTTCGCGAGCGGCCGAGCGATGCGACGCCGCTCCCCGTCGTTGAGAAGCCCATCATTCCGCCAATGACGATGGACACATCCGCTAAGTTTCCCGGCGAAAGACACTCCGCGGTGTTTGGAAATACGGAACCGATTAAGAAAATGCGGAACCAAGAAGGCGAGCCCTAAAGCGATGGCGGCAAGTCGGCCGTATGTTGACGAGACGAGTTGAACGCACAGCCGGTGATTGGGAGAAGTGTGAGGAAGTAAGAAGTCACTGCGGGACCGGCGTCGCAACGTGACTGCGTGCAAACTCCTTTTCGAAATCCGCGAGATCCAGAAATTGGTCCGCCTGCCGCCGTAACTCATCCGCGACCATCGGCGGCTGCGTTTGTAGAGTGGAGAGAACACTGACGCGTTTGCCCATCTGCTGAAGAGCTGCGACGAGGCTGCGAAAATCCCCGTCGCCCGAAAAGATCACCACGTGATCAATGACTCCAGCCAGCCGCATTGCATCGACGGCGAGTTCAATATCCATATTGCCCTTGATCTTTCTGCGTCCGGCGCTGTCCACGAACTCCTTCGATGGTTTGGTGACCATTGAGAAGCCATTGTAATCGAGCCAATCGATCAAAGGACGGATTGAAGAATATTCCTGATCATCTGCGAGCGCAGTATAGTAGAGTGCTCGTACGAGCACGGCTCTCCCCCGAAAAAAGCGGAGCAATTTTTTGTAGTCGATATCAAACCCGAGAGCCTTCGCCGTCGCGTAGAGATTGGCGCCGTCGATGAATAACGCGACACGCTCTGTCGGATAAAAATTCATAGCCGCGCCCCTGTTGTTACAAAAACGAGTATTTTCGGCTACAATCGCCCAAGTCAATGCGCACGTCAGCTAATCCCATTACATTTGAAGATGCTGAGCAATCCGAGAATGAACCCTCGCTGCCATAAGCGCGATCTTTTACGTTTGAAGATGAGCCGCGATATTTTCCGCAACTGGTTGCAAACGGTTTGATGTCAGACCAAGGCTTTGTCGTCGAAGGGCAATCACCGCTGAAGCTGCGATACAAGAGTACTCAAAGAACGTCGCCGGGCTGACGCTCACGGCGTCTGATCAGCCATTTAGAGAATTTCCAAACTCGTCGTCTAAATCGAACGGTTCCCAAGCAGGAAAAAAGCCTCTCTCGGAAAAACGTGGTGACGGTGGAATTCTCGCATGGTAACCGGCGCGGTCGCCAATTGCGGCATCATATCAGATTTTCGCCCCAGTCTGGACTTGGCGCTCGCATACCGGACTTGCGCAAGAAAATCGTCACGTCAAGGAAATTGAATGTCCATACCAGAGCGCGCAGTACAGACTGCGGCGTCATCGCACCCCGATTCATCGTCTCTCCTGCTTTCGATCTCCTTCGTCGAATTCGTCTGTTTGACGGCTTGCCTCATGGCCATGACGGCGATGTCGATCGACATCATGTTGCCGGCGCTGCCTCAAATTGCTTCGAGCTTTGGCGTGGCGAATGAAAATGATCGCCAGCTCATTGTGATTCTGTATATGGCGGGTTTTGCTGCGGGCCAGATCCTCTTCGGACCGTTATCGGATCACTACGGCCGCAAGCCGATTTTGATGCTTGGCCTTGTTGTATTCATTTTCGGAACGATCGGTGCGCTTTGGGCCGGGTCGTTCGAGACGTTGTTGGTCGCAAGGCTCGTCCAGGGGATTGGAGCCGCATCTCCGCGAATCATTGCAATCGCCGTTGTCCGCGACCTCTATGCCGGCCGCCAAATGGCGCGCGTAATGTCATTCGCAATGATGGTTTTTATTACCATTCCGGTTCTGGCACCCTCTGTTGGCCAAGCGCTCGTCCATGTCGGAAATTGGCACTGGATCTTCTTTGGCTTGTTGGTGATGGCTTCGATCGCCGCCTTATGGGCAGGCGTGCGCTTACCAGAAACTGCGGGCGCCGCGCGTGGCATCGAACGCGCCATGACCGTCCATCAGGCACTGCTGACCGCAATCTTCAATCCACAAACTGTGGGCTACGGAGCAGCAGGCGGCTTTATGTTCGGCTGTTTGCTGTCCTACGTCGCAAGCGCGCAACAGGTCTTTGTCGAGGTCTTCGGAATAGGAGACGATTTTCCGATCGTCTTCGGCGCGATTGCATCGGCGATTGCCTTTGCCTCGTTCGTCAATGCGAAGCTGGTCGGACACCTCGGAATGCGGCGCGTCTCTCACATTGCGCTAGTCGGATTTATCGCCGTTTCCGCGGCGTTGACGGTGTTGGCCGAAGCAGGCGCGGCCGGTTTCGCGACGTTTGCGATCGCCGTCGGCGTAAGCTTTTTCCTCTTTGGCCTGATCGCACCGAACTTCAATGCGATCGCGATGGAGCCGCAAGGGCATAATGCCGGAATGGCATCATCCGTCATCGGCGCGCTCAGCACCGCGGTCGGGGCGGTCGCCGGCGGATTGGTCGCGCACGCCTTTGATGGCTCAATCATCCCGATTGCCGCAGGCTTTGCGATCTGCAGTCTCCTTGCTGGATTGATTGTCCTGGGCATCGAAGGCACCGCCGGCCTCTTCGGCCGGAATCGGCCAGCATGAGGCTTGCACGCCTAAAATTTTCGTAACGCACAAACGGATGCTCGCGCTCCCAACGCATCATAGACTAAATGACGCCCGTGAGGCGGTACGCTGACTGCCGGATTCGCAAAGCGCGAGGCGAGAAGCATGAGAATTCTCTTGCTTGAAGACGATGCCAATACTGCAGCGTATATTTTGAAGGGCCTCGAGGAAGAGGGCCACACCGTCGATCATCTGGCGGACGGTAGAGATGCCGTTGCCCAGGCGATCTCGGAAAACTACGATGTCGTCATTCTCGACCGGATGCTTCCAAGCCTCGACGGACTAGCCATCATTAAAACGATACGAAGTGCCGGGCGTGGCGTGCCGGTCCTGTTCCTGACAGCGCTCGGAGGCGTCGACGACCGCGTCGAAGGATTGGATGCGGGCGCCGACGATTATCTGGTGAAACCATTCGCTTTCTCTGAGCTTCTGGCGCGTGTGAACGCCCTTGCCCGTCGCCCGCATACGAAGGGCGAGGAAACACGTCTCAAGGTCGGCGATCTCGAGATTGATCTTGTCAGCCGGAAGGTGACCCGCGGCGGCGATGTGATCGACCTGCAGCCGCGCGAATTTCGATTGCTCGAAGTGCTGATGCGCAATCGCGGTCGCGTCGTCACGCGCACGATGCTTCTCGAGCGCGTCTGGAGTTTCCATTTCGATCCGAAAACGAGCGTAGTCGAAACGCATATTTCGCGCCTTCGCGCCAAGATCGACAAGCCTTACCGCAAGGAGTTGATCCATACCATTCGTGGGAGCGGATACACGGTCCATGACGGTTCGTGACCTCTTGAAGCGTACGCCGTTTCGCTTGGCGGCAACATTTTCCCTCTTCTTCATTACGACAATTCTGACGCTCTTCACTGTCGTCTATCTCGTCGCCAGCGCACGTCTCGTGGCAGATATTCGCGACCGCGTGGAAACGACACTCGATTCTCTCGCTGCCCTTGATGGGGAGCGCACCTTCGACGATCTCGTTGCGCTTGTCGCAAGCGAAAGTGAATCCGTACGCGATCCGGATTTCATCATGGAACTCGTTGACAAGAAGGGGAATTTTCTGGCCGGCAACGTTCGCGGCGTCAAGGACTCGAACCAATGGATGACGTTGAAGCGTTCGGACCTATTCTTGACGCTGGATCGCGGCGAACCAGACGACGAATTTCTCGCCATTTGGAGACCGCTGGTCAAAGGCAAGCTGTTGGTCGGAAGCGACAACAGCGAAGTCAAACAGATGAAGTCGTTCCTGCAAAAGCTTTTGGGCTACGGTCTGCTGGCGGCGTTTCTGGCGATTGCGTTGTGTGCGGCCTATTTCGCGCGGGAAACGCAACACCGGATCGACGCGTTCGCCCGGCCCCTTGCACGCGTCTCGGGCGGAGAGATTACCGCTCGCGTCCCCATCTCAGGACAGCACGACGATATCGATCAGGTAGCGTTGCAAGTGAACGAGATGCTCGGGGATTTGCAAAGACTGATCGAAAACGTGAATCAATCATCGTCGGATATCGCGCATGACCTCAAAAAGCCGTTGGGCCGACTGCGCCAGCGTCTGGAGGACGCCCGCCGCGGTGCGGCCGATGAGGACGAATTCCAGGCGGCAATCGACGCCGCGCTCGGCGATATCGACTCCATCACGGAAACGTTCGACGCTCTGCTGCGCATCACACAGATTGAAGCAGGAGCTCGAAAATCCCGCTTCGTCATGGTCGACTTGGCCACCGTCCTCGCGGATGTCCGCGACGTCTACGATATCGTCGCAGAGGATGCCGGAGACCGGTTGATCTACACCACCGCTTGCTCCGGCCCGGCGCAGGTGCGCGGCGATCGCGAACTGCTCGTGCAGCTCTTTGCCAATCTCGTAGAGAATTCAATCCGTCACTGTCCCAAGGGGACGGAGATAAAGCTGCATTTAACCTCCGGTCCGGGCATCTTCATTGTGGATGTGACGGATACGGGTCCCGGAATCCCTGAGCACGAACGGGAAAATGTCTTTCGACGGCTTTACCGCTTGGAACGTGAAAGATCGACCGATGGCAGCGGCCTGGGCCTCAGCCTTGTCGCCGCGATCGTCGAACTCCACGGCGCCAAAATCGAGCTTTCGGATGGAGGCCCAGGTCTCAAAGTCGAGGTGAAATTTCCAAGCGTCTAGCGCCGCCAGCCAGGTGGTCATAAAAAAGGGCGGCGCAGTCTTATCCGCGCCGCCCGACCTCACCCCGGTTCATCTCCGGATCTGCGCGAGCCTCAGCCAACGAGACTTCCGCGCAA
>CAYYDL010000583.1:0-5967 GCA_964470545.1 uncultured Hyphomicrobium sp.
ATGAATTGCACCTCCTGCGGGAGCGTTAGAGCAAACTTCGCATTCAACGGAGAGCGGATTGTCTAGTGCAATCGCGCGCGTGCGGCCAGTGGCGATCAGCCGCCGAATTCATCCGGAAGTGCCGCGCCATATCGGAACACCGCCTCGATTTCAGGTTGGAAAGCGCGATCGGGGCCGTGGAGCACCAGTCCCGGTCTGATCGAGATCGGAGCGCGACTCCCTTTGATGCCTGTGACGATCACGCGGATGGCGGCTTCCCCCGCGTATGGATGGATGGGCAGCACGCCGATCCCGCCAAATCTGCCTTCAAAGGCGGCCAGGATTCTTGGCAGCGCCTCCGCCTTATGGATCATCGCGACGCGTCCGGCGGGGGCCGCCATGCGGTTCATGAAGCGCGCCCAGATCTCGAGGGCGTCCTGCGGCATCTGGTGGGAGGCCGCCCTTAGCTGATCTCCCGCGGCCGTGCTGCGACCCTCCTCGTGATAGGGCGGATTGGCGAGCACAAAAGGGAACCTCTCAGAAGGGATTTCTGCGGCTATAAGCGCACCGCTTGCGCGCGCAATGTCCGCCTCGACAACCGAAACGCGCATCGACAGGGAATTTCGCTTGACGTTCCGGCGGGCAAGGTCGGCAAGCTTCGGCTCCCGCTCGATCAAGACGACGCGGGCCCTGGGACATCGTGCCGCCACGCATAACCCGACGACGCCAACCCCCGAGCCGACGTCGAGTACGGGCCCTTCGCCTACGAGTTCCGGGCCCAAGGTGGCGGCAAGAAGCACGGCATCCGTCCCGGCACGGTAACCGGACCGCGGCTGGAGAACAGCCAAAGCGTCGCCGAGAAAAAGGTCGTCGCTGATCGCTTCGAGCGCCGGAAGATGGGGCTCAGGCCCGTTCATGTCCAACGATCCATTCACCAAGCCCGGCATCCTTCAAAACCCGGCTGGCGCGGTACCAAACATCGTCCGCAACGACAAGCCGCCGCGGGAATGCACCGATTGACCCTTCCATAAGGCTCATGTTTCGATCAAATACCACTGCTTCAATTCCCTGATCGGCAAGCAAAGCTTCCGCATAGCTCATCAGGACAAGGTCGTTCGTCAAAATTAACTCGCGCATGGCAATTCCAGGAAAGAACGAAAGCCTTTGTCACGGGCACTGCCCCGTGACGGCCTGACGGCGACTGAATATATATTAGCACAGCGTATGGAACATTGGGGGCCAACTTGGGTCGCGTTATTCCGCTCGAAGACGTTCGCGAAACGAGCCAGAAGCTGAAACCGCTTCTGGATCTCGTGGCCGAGGACCTCGAAGCCATCAACCGCATCATTCTCGACAAGGCCGTGTCGGATGTCGACATGATCCCGGAGCTTGCCCATCACCTCATCGACAGCGGCGGCAAGCGGCTTCGGCCGATGATGGCACTCGCGGCGGCGAAGCTCTGCGGTTATCCGGGCAACGGGCACATCCGGACGGCGTCCGCGGTCGAGTTCATGCATACGGCGACGCTACTGCATGACGACGTAGTCGATGAAAGCGCAACGCGGCGCGGCCGCAAGACGGCACGGATGATCTGGGGCAACCAGGCGAGCGTGCTCGTCGGCGACTTTCTCCTCGGACAAGCCTTCAAGATGTTCGTTGATGTCGGATCGCTTTCCGTTCTTCGGATCATGTCCAACGCCGCGGCGACGATTGCTGAAGGCGAAGTGATGCAGCTCGCGGCGGCGAAGAACACGTCGACCACCGAGGACGACTATCTTTCGATCATCAACGCGAAGACGGCAGCGCTTTTTTCCGCGGCGGCCGAATCCGGCGCAGCGTTGGCGCAGAGGCCGAATGAGGAACAATCAGCGCTTCGGTCTTACGGCAAGAATCTCGGGCTTGCATTCCAGCTTGTCGACGATGCACTCGACTATGCCGGCGACAGCACGCGGCTTGGAAAGTCCGTCGGCGACGATTTCCGCGAGGGCAAGATAACACTGCCGGTGATCCTGTCGTTCCGGCGCGGAACGAACGACGAGCGCCAGTTCTGGAACCGCACGATCGCCGACGGTGACATTGGCGAGGGCGACCTTGAGCAGGCTATTTCCTTGATGCGCCGTCACAAGGCAATCGAGGCGACGTTCGAACGGGCGCGTTCTTACGGCGCCATCGCGCGCGATGCGCTGGCGATCTTCCCATCAAGCCGCGAGAAAGATGCCCTCGAGCAGGTCATCGAATTCTGTATCGGCCGATCGCACTGAATTCTTGAAACGTCAGGCAAGCCGCGACTTTGCGATCCACCAAGTTGGGTGACGCGATTTGAGAAGGCGCGCGCCCACCGTAGCGGCATGATCCGTTTCGAATAGCGCGAAACATGTCGGCCCGGCGCCCGACAATTGCGCAATCCGCGATCGGGGCAATTTCGCAAGTGCGGTGATCACCGCGTGGATCTCGGGGAAAAGCTGGCGCGCAGGTGCTTCGAGCGTGTTTCCGCGCAGCGCCGCATAGCGGATCACGTCTCCGGCCGATGCGAAGACAGGAAGACTTTCACCTGTCAGATCGTCGGGCAACGGCGGCGCCGCGAGCAGACGAAAGACCTCTGCCGTCTTCTTGGCTGGGACATCGATAAGCGGATTGACGAGAAGAGCGAAGAGTTCACCCGGAAGCTCGATTTCGGAGATCTCCTCGCCAATGCCGGTCATGATCGCACTTCGGCTGCGGAGACAGACGGGTACGTCAGCCCCAAGCGCACGTGCGATTGCGGCCAGGTCCAGGGCCGCGATTTCGGGGTTTGCGTCACGTAAGAGGCGCAAGGTTGCGGCCGCGTCGGCCGAGCCGCCACCGATGCCGCTCGCCACGGGAAGATTCTTTTCCAATGTCAGACCGACCGGATCGAGCTGCGGGAGAAGCCGGAAAACGGCTGCAACGGCTGCGTCGACGAGGTTGCCCTCACCAATGCCGCCGGCGAACGGCCCTTCGACTTGCGTATGCCCGCCAGCGGCGGTGTTCAGCACCAGCCGATCCCCTGCGTCGGCTGCGAAGGCAACGAGGCTGCGAAGTTCGTGGTATCCGTCAGGGCGGCGTCCGAGCACTTCCAGCGTCAGGTTGATCTTGGCGGGTGCGAATTCCACTTTCGACATGCATTCCCATGAAACAGCAAAACGGGCGCCTGAGCGCCCGTTTTCTATAAACTTTATTGATGCGGTGTTACTACTCGACGGCGCGACTGGGTGTTCCGGTCTTGTTTTCGCTCCGCCGGCGCAAAGCGTCCTCGCGCTGAACCTGGCGCGTTTTTCCCGCGTTCTTGGCCTCGCCTTTCGGTTCGAGTCCACGATCGAGTTTCGCCTTGATCTTGTCGACGTCCTCGGGCTCGGGGCCGAGCGAGAGCGCCTGGCTCCACTGGAAGCGCGCTTCGCGTTCGCGACCCACTTTCCAATAAGCGTCGCCCAAGTGGTCATTCAAAGTCGGATCTTCGGGCTTGATCTCGACGGCACGCTCAAGGTAGCGGACGGCCTCCTTGAAGTTCCCCTGCTTGTAGTGGGCCCAGCCGAGGCTGTCGACGATGTAGCCGTCATCGGGTTTGAGCTGTACGGCCTTCTCAATCAGGCGCGTTCCTTCTTTGAGGTTCTTGCCCTGATCGACCCAGGAATATCCGAGATAGTTCAAAACGAGCGGCTGGTCCGGCGCGAGAGCCAGAGCGCGCTTCAAGTCCGCTTCGGCGGCGGGCCAGTTCTTCAACCGCTCATAGGATGTGCCGCGCGCGTAGTAATAACCCCAGTTTCGCGGGTCGGATTTGTTGATGATCGTGAGCGCCTTCGTGAAGTAGGTGACGGCTCCCGCATAGTCCTTACGAGCCCTCATGATATTTCCGAGAGCCTCGAAGGGGCGAACGTCCTTCGGATCCTGCTCGGTCAATTTGACCAGGACAGCCTTGGCTTCGTCGGCGCGATCCAAGGAATTCAAATCAAAGGCCCTGCGGATGTCGATAGCGCTTTGCAGTGGCGTTCCTTGCGGAATCTTGTCGTAGGTCTTTAACGCATCATCGTAGCGCTTAACCGCTTCTTGAGCGTTCGCGAGCGCTGCGAGCGCGAAGATGTGGTCCGGTTTGGCGTCGAGCGCGAGCTGGAGATAAATGGTTCCCAGGCTCACACCGCCCTCGCCGGCCAGCGCCTCACCTAAACCATAAAAGACTTCCGCCAGACCGTCGGTCGGATTGGAGATCAGGAACGGAGGTTTCTTCTTGTGGTTGATCGTGTCCAGCATTTCCTTTGCGAGAGGATGTGGATCTCCCTTACTTTTCGCGAGCTGCTGAGTGATGACGCGGCGGGCGAGCTTGAAATCACCGTAATGGGCGGCGGACTGCGCATACGCGAGTGTCGTTCGAAGCGTGCGGCTGTCTTGCTTGAAGACCTTCTCATAGGCTGCCCGTGCATCGGCCTTGCGACCGGCGATGTCCGCAATCAAAGCGCGATGATACTGCAGGTAGAACTGAGCCCAATCCGGCTGTTTCGGCAGATCGAGCGCCTTGAGCGCGCCATCTGCGTCCCCGGCCGCAAGGCGCGTCCAGCCAATCGCAATGGCGCTGGTCAATTCACCAATGGGATTTTCCGAGGCTGACGTGAAGCGTTCTTCAGCCTTCTTGTAGTCACCGGCCTTGAACGCCGTCACACCCAAGAGGAACTGCGACATCCGATGGGATTGACCCGTTTTCGACAATTGCTCGGCCAGAGGGACGGCCTTCGGCCAGTCGCCGGACATCGTCTCCATCTGGAAGGCTTGCTCGAGCAGCACCTCGTTTGTCGGATCACGCTCGAGAGCCCGGCCGTAAAATGCCGCTGCTTCCTGCGTGTCTTGGGCAGCTCGCGCAAAGCGTCCCGCGAGGTAATTGCCAAGCACCGAATTGGAAACTTCGTCCTGGCCAGGATCCTGGTCCTGGTCTTGAGAGCTGGCCGGAGCCTCACTGAAAAACCCGGCGACCGTCATCGCGATCGCAAACAGGCTTACAGTCAGCACACGCCCGAAGGGTCCCCGCATCGACTTTTTCCCTTTACTGCCGGAAGCCAATTCGATTCCTGCAGGGTCGAGCCTAGCAAAGATATCGCTCCGTTGGCGACAAGCTTTACGTGAAAAATAAGACATGAGCCGAAATTGCCAACCGTTATCAACACTGTCGGCTCGTGCCGCCAAAAACAATCCGCCGCAGCTAAAAGCGAACTATCACCGTTATCGGAAGCGCCGCTTTTTGCAGCGGCCTCCCGATGAACGCACTTCAGTACATCGTTACATTCCGGCGTAATTGGGTCCGCCGCCGCCCTCAGGACACGTCCAGTTGATATTCTGACTTGGATCCTTGATATCGCACGTCTTACAGTGAACGCAGTTCTGCGCGTTGATCTGGAATCGCTTCTTCCCGTCGTCTTCTGTCACAACCTCATAGACCGCCGCTGGACAATAGCGCTGTGCGGGCTCCGCGTATTCGGGCAGATTGACGGCGATGGGTACCGTCGGGTCCAGTAATTTCAGATGGACCGGCTGATCTTCCTCATGATTGGTGCCCGAGAACGAGACGTTCGTCAGCCGATCGAAAGTCAGCTTTCCGTCTGGCTTCGGATAGGCAATCGGCTTGAAGTTCCTGGCCTTACCTGTTGCCCGCGCGTCATTTTTCCCATGCTTCAGCGTGTAGCCCAGGCCGACACCTGAAATGATAGTGTTGAGCCAAAGATCGATTCCGCCGAGCATGACGCCGAGGATCGTGCCGAATCGGGACCAGAACGGCTTCATATTGCGCACACGCTTCAGATCGCGCGCGATGTCGCCGGTGCGGACCTCCGTTTCGTAGGCGTCGAGCCTATCGTGAGAGCGCCCCGCTGCAAGGGCGTCTGCAACGGCATCCGCTGCAGCAATGCCCGACAGAATCGCATTATGGCTGCCCTTGATGCGCGGTAAATTCACCATTCCGGCAGCACAGCCAAGAAGTGCGCCGCCCGG
>CAYYDL010000584.1:0-4228 GCA_964470545.1 uncultured Hyphomicrobium sp.
TCTCAATCGCTCATCCACGCTTGTTTGAAGGCGCCCCGCAAGGCCCCTTCTCACTGAACACGCTTTGGAACCAGGCCATCGAAAAAGGCCGCCTCTATGGCCTCCGACTGGAAGGCGTCTGGATGCACGTCGGAACGCCCCAGGCCCTCGCCGAAGCGGAAGCCGCCCTGACACAGCCCCTGACAACGAGTTCCGACTGATGGGCGCGAACGTTTTCACGCTTCCGCCCGGCGCGCCGTTTCTCGAAGCGTTGGCGCGCGCGATCCTGAACGGCGACTTGCCCAAAGCGGGAGGACGGGCGCCAGATCATTTATCGCTGCCCAAGATCACGCTGCTGCTGCCGACACGGCGCGCCGCCCGTGCCGCGCGCGAGGCGTTCCTTTCGGCTGCGAATACGCGCGCATTGATCATGCCACGCATCCAGCCGATCTCCGAAAGCGACGGCGACGTCTCGTTGATCGCAAACCTCATCGAGCTGGGCCCTTCCGGTATGGATGCTCTGCAACAGGCCCCCGCGATTGATCCACTCGACCGCATGCTCGTTCTCATGCAGCTCGTCACCCGCTGGCGGGAGGCAATGGCCGAATCTTCCGGCGCACGCGAAAAAACGGCGCTTGGCGCGACGCCCGCGCAGGCTGCGCAGCTTGCCGCCGAGCTCGCAAAACTGATGGACGATGTCGAGCGTGAGAATGTCTCGCTCTCTGGCATCCAGTCGCTCGTGCCTGAAGCCTATTCCGAACATTGGAAGAAGACGGTCGACTTCCTAAAGATCGTGACTGAGTTCTGGCCGAGCTTTCTCGCCGCTAACGATCTCTCATCTCCGGAAGCTCGGCGCAACGCATCGATCCTCGCCGAAGCCGACCGCATCGCGAAATTGCAGCCCGAAGATGTCGTCATTGTCGCCGGTGTGACGGGTTCCATCCCGGCAACCGTATCACTGATGCGCGCTGTCGCAGAGCATGCGTCAGGCGCAATCGTATTGCCGGCGCTGGACACGAGCCTTGATGAAGAAAGCTGGAACAGGATTACGCCGGATCATCCGGAACACCCGCAATTCGGATTGAAGAAGCTTCTCGATGGCCTCGGCCTCCCGAGAAGCGATGTCAGAGAATTGGCTGGCATTGCGATTGACCCGAGCCTACGTAACCGCTCAACCTTTTTCAGCGAAGCGATGCGCCCTTCTGCAACGACCGCGCGCTGGCACGAATTCGCAGCCGACGCCGACCGCGATAGCCTTCGAAAAGCGCTGGCTGGCGTCGCGCTCATCGAAGCGCCGTCAGCACAAGATGAAGCCGAAGCCGTGGCCCTCATTCTGCGCGAGGCCATCGAAACGCCCGGGCGAACGGCAGCACTCGTTTCGCCGGATCGCCTTCTGGCGCGCCGCGTCGCGATCCGCCTCGAAGCCTGGGGCATCCGTGTGGACGACAGCGCCGGACGGCCGTTTGCCAAGACCGTCCCGGGTGCCTTCCTCGCGCTCGTTCTCAACGCGGTAGTCAGCGACTTCGCCCCTGCAGAGACGATGGCGCTCCTTCGCCATCCGCTCTGCCGCATCGGCTTCAAGGCCTTCGACGTTCGCCGCTTCGGACGCGCACTCGAGATCAGCGCTTTCCGGAGACCCTACCTCGGCCGCGGGATCGCCGGAATCATCGCCGCACTCGACCACGCCGATCTCGACGACGACCATCGCATGCACATTGCCGCTGAACGCCTCTGGCCTGAAGACACCGAAGGCGCTCGCGCGCTCGTTCTCAGGATGGCGGAAGCGTTCACGCCCTTGACCGATCTCTACGCGGCCGAGACCAAGCACGCGCTCGCCGATATTGCGCGCGCCCATGCCGCCGCGGCTGAAGCACTCGCGATGCTAACGGAGGATGAGGCCAAGGCTGCTCACGGCAACAATCCACTGTGGCAGGGCGAAGCCGGGGAAACCGCCACACGCTTTTTCACGGAGCTTCTGCGACCGGAGACGCCAGCCGTCGAATTGCGCGCTGACGATTACGCCGATCTTTACGCGACGCTTCTCGCGCGTGAGAACGTCCGGGAGCGCACGGCCGTACATCCCCGCATTGCAATCTGGGGACCTTTCGAAGCGCGCCTCCAGCAGCCGGACGTGCTCATCGTCGGCTCTCTCAATGAGGGCACCTGGCCGGAAGCCGCCGAACCCGGAGCCTGGCTCAACCGGCCGATGCGCGCCGAACTCGGACTGCCGTCTCCCGAAGAAGAAATCGGTCGCGCCGCACATGATTTCGTCTCGCTTCTCGGCGCTGAGACCGTCTATCTTACGCGCGCGGAAAAGGTCGACGGCGTGCCCACCGTTCCCTCGCGCTGGCTAATGCGCATCACCGCGCTGCTCAAAGGCATGAACCTGTTGAACGTGCTCGAAGCGGAGCAGCCGTGGCTCGCCTGGGCTCGCGCACGCGATTGGATTGAGCACTCGGACCGACGCATGATCCAGGCCCCCGAGCCGCGTCCGCCCGTCGACATGCGTCCGCGCAAGATGAGCGTGACGGAAATCGAACGCTGGACCAGCAATCCGTATGCGATCTTCGCGCGCCATATCCTGAAGGTCGATCCTTTGCCGATCCTCGGCGCACCGCCCGACGCCAGTCTTCGTGGCGGGCTCGTCCATGAAGTCCTCTCGCGCTTCACCAAGGATTTTCCGGAAGCGCTTCCGGCGAACCCTCTTGACGAACTGAAACGCATCGCCGCCGCAGTTCTCGAAAGCTATACAGGCCACCCCCGGATCGCGGCTTTCTGGCTTCCGCGATTGGAACGGTTCCTCGATTGGTTTGCGACAACGGAACCTGAGCGACGCAACGGTGTCACGGCCGTCATCGCGGAAATCTCCGGGCGCCTCGTCCTCGATTCGGCCGGAAAGTCATTCACTCTTACGGCGCGCGCCGACCGAATTGACCCAAAAGGGACCTCGATTGTCATTACCGACTATAAGACTGGCGCTGCGCCAAGCGACACGGCCGTAAAGTCAGGACGCTCCCCTCAGCTTCCGCTCGAAGCGGCCATCGCACTCAGCGAAACCGGATTTCCGCATCTCGTCGGCCATAGCGTCGAGGCCCTACGCTACATCCGTGCCTCAGGAAGCGAGCCTGCCGGAGAAGAACGCACGGTCAAATGCGACGACGTCGCCGCGCTCGCGGCAAATGCCCAAGCGGGACTTGAGCAGTTGATCGCCACATTCGATAAACCCGAAACGCCCTATCGCGCCATTCGCCGCCCCGGCTATCGCTACGATTACGACGCTTACGCCCATCTCGCGCGCGTCGCCGAATGGTCGGCTCATGTCGAGGACGAGGCAACGGCATGAACCTCGAATTCAAGAAGACCTCACCAGAAACTATTCGCGCCGAGACCAATCGCGCCCAGGGTGCGGCTTCCGACCCGCAGAATTCCGCATGGGTCAACGCCAACGCTGGAACCGGCAAGACCCACGTGCTGACACTGCGGGTGCTTCGCCTGCTGCTGGCGGGGACGCGACCCGAGCGCATCCTTTGCCTGACGTTCACGAAGGCCGCCGCCGCCGAGATGTCGAAGCGCGTATTCGACCGCCTGGCGGGTTGGGTGACGATGGAGGAAAATGCGCTGCATGCGGATCTGTCCGAAGTCACCGGCGTCGGGGTAACAAGCGATGTGATGGAATTGGCGCGCAGGCTCTTCGCGCTCGCCATCGAAACGCCCGGCGGCCTCAAGGTTCAGACGATCCACGCTTTCGCCGAACGCCTCTTGCAGCGCTTCCCTCTCGAAGCCGGCGTCCCGCCCGATGCGTTCACGTTGCGGCAGATGCTGGAGGTGCCTCTGCGACCGAAGCGCCGTCGCCCGCGCTGACCCGCCGGAATCGATGGCCCTGTGATACTCTCGGCCGCGGACTCGGGGTCGTTGAGTCCGAAGGGGAGCCTGGGCGTTGGCCGTCGAAGAAGGGGCACAAGCCGGAGCGGGGGGAGCGGCGCCGCGCGCGGCAGAGCCGAGATCCCGCTTCAGCCGTCGGCGGCTGCTCTTGTTCGTCATCCTGCCCTTGGTGCTGCTGCTGGCGGGCGGTGCGGGCTACTACTTCTTCTTTTTCAAGAAGAAGCAGGAGCCGGAAGCCGCCAAGCCGCCGCCGCCCAAGACCTACGTCTTCTACAACCTGCCCGGCTTCGTGGTGAATCTGGCGACGACGACCCCGGGACGGACCAGCTTCCTCAAAGTCACCATCAGCCTCGAGCTTGACAGCGCC
>CAYYDL010000585.1:0-1737 GCA_964470545.1 uncultured Hyphomicrobium sp.
GGTGGGTGTCATGGGCCTCGGCTTTGTCGGCCTCGGCGTAGCACGGACGCTGGTGCGGCACGGCTTCGACGTCGCCGGCTGGGTCCGCTCGCCGCGAGACGTCGAAGGCTTCGCGGTCTTTCACGGCGATGCGCAACTGGCGGCATTTCTGAAGCACACCGAGATCGTCGTCAACTTGCTGCCGCTGACGCCATCAACTCAGGGCATTTTCAATGCCGCGCTTTTTGCGCAACTGCCGCCGGGAGCTTCGCTCATCAATCTGGGACGTGGGCCACATGTGAACGAGCCGGACCTGATCGCGGCGCTCGATAGTGCGCACCTCGCAGCCGCGACGTTGGATGTCTTTCCGATTGAACCGCTTCCGCAGGAGAGCCCGCTGTGGCTCCATCCGAAGATCACGATCACGCCGCACGTGTCGCGGCAGATTTTCCCACGTGATCTGGTGCCGCGAGTGTGTCAGGCGATCCGCCGCGTGCGGTCCGGACAACCGCTCGATAACCTCGTCGATCGCGCACGCGGCTATTGATCTGGAGCGATTTGCACCGGATCAAGCTGCGACAACCGCGCGCAGCGGTCGCAGAATGCACCAGCGGACGCTCTCCCTAAGCAATCGCTATTGCGGGAACGTCAGCGGAATCTCCAGCCAGGAACTCGCGGCCGGCAAGTCATGTTTCTTGCCACAAGCTGGACAAACCGATTTGGAGAGAAATTCCCGCGCCGTCTTGCGATCCGTCGTATCCGACAGGACACCCGCATAGGTCGGCTGTCCCGTGGTTGGACACGTGAGATACATTTCGAACATTGTTTTTCTCGGCAGCAAGAGGAGATTGACGCATCACCTTCCTGCAGCCAACGAATGAATTCGTGAACGGTTCCCCCTGATCGATTTCAAATTTCTCAACGCGCACGGGTCCCGCGTCGTCACGAAATCGCCGCACCGCTTCAACGAATTTCTAGCCCTTGAGGCCGAACATCTTGATCGCATTGCGGAAGCATATCTTTTCCATGTCCGCCTGCGACAGCTCGAGCGATTCCATAATTGCGATGGTGAGACGCGGATAGAGTGTCCCCTTCTCCGGATCGAACGGGCAATCCGACGCAAACAGGACATGATCCGGCGTGAAGAAGCCGATGCCGCAGATCGTTGCGTTACGGCCGCCGGCGAGCGCCGTGTCGCCGTAGAAGCCCTTGAAATAGTCGAACGGGCGCTTCTTCAACCGCTTGAGCACCAACGAGTAGTCCTCGTCGGAAGTCCTGGACCCGAGTTGGTCCCAGCTATAGCCGACGCGGCCCTCGAAATACGGAATGATGCCGCCAAGGTGATGGGTGATCACCTTGAGATCCGGGTACTTGTCCATGATCCCTGAGAACACCAGCCGCGCCAGCGCGGCGCCGGTCTCGAACGGCCAGCCGATGACGCTGTTGATCTCGTATTTCGACACCTTCTCGGTCTTGTAGTCGGCCATGTCGCGAGTGCGGATCGGATGCAGCAGGATCGGCTTGCCGGATTTCTCGATGACTTCGTAGATCGGCCAGAAATGATCTTCATCGAGCGGCGCACCGTTGACATTGGTGTGGAGCTGGATCGCATGCGCGCCGTTCTTGAGGGCCCGCTCCGCCTCCTTCACCGCAGCCTCCGGCGCATTCATCGGCAGCGACGCCGCCCACCCCGGAAACCGCTTCGGATCTTTGGCGCAAATCTCGGCGAGCCCGTCATTGCCGATGCGCGCGAGCTCC
>CAYYDL010000586.1:0-1752 GCA_964470545.1 uncultured Hyphomicrobium sp.
CGTCGATGGCCCCGGCCAGGGCGAAGCCGAGTACGATTTCGCCATCCGTCCCGATTATGAGGTGGTGGTCGGCATCATCATCGATTGGGTCAACAAGCGCGACGACGTCGATGCGAGCCGCATCGGCGTGTGGGGCCTCAGCCTGGGCGGCTATTACGCGCCGCGCGCCGCCGCGTTCGAGAAGCGGCTGAGCGCGTGCGCCGGCGTTTGCGGTCCCTATGACTGGGGCGCCCTTTGGGACAAGCTGCCGCAGTTGACCAAGGACGCCTACATCCTGCGCAGCAAGAGCGCCAGCGACGCCGAAGCGAAGAAGAAGGCCGCCGAACTGTCGCTGCGCGGCGTGGCCGAAAAGATCGAATGTCCGCTGTTCATCGTCGGTGCCGGGCTCGACCGCCTCTGCCCGCCGGAAGATGCCGAGCGGCTGATCAAGGAAGCCAAGGGCCCGACCGAGCTTCTCATCGTCCCAGACGGCAATCACGTCGCGCATAACCGCGCCTATGCCTATCGTCCGCAGACCGCGGACTGGATGGCCAAACAGCTTCGCGTTCCCGGGGCGTGATACCTTTCGCACCGGAATAGCGGAATCGCTGGAGACGGGCCGGACGCGAGAGCGTTCGGCTCGCTCTATATTCAGCTCACTGCTGCAATTCTGTCTGGCGGCAACGGCGCCCGGCCGCGGATGAGATCAGCCGCCTTCTCGGCGATCATGATCACCGGCCCGTTGATGTTGCCGCCGACAAGATCCGGCATTACCGACGCATCGACCACGCGCAGGTTCTCGGCTCCGATCACGCGTAGCTGACTGTCCACGACCGCATCGGGATCGTCGGCGGACCCCATCCGGCAGGTCCCGAGCGGATGGTGCACGGTGATCGCCGTCTTGCGAATGTAGGCGTCGATCGCTGCATCCGTGTCGCAGGCAGGGCCGGGCGCGAGCTCGGCTGCAAGATAAGGCTGCAGGGCCGGCTGGCGTGCAATTTCCCGCGCCGCCCTCACCGCATTGCGTAGCGTGACAAGATCGGCTTCGCTCGCGAAGAAGTTCTGCCGGATCAGCGGCGCTTGTGCCGGATCGGCCGAGGCCAATTCGACGGTGCCGCGGCTCTCCGGCCGCAAACAGACGACGCGAGAAGCGAAGCCGTCCTCATACGGCGGGACGAAGGGCGGTAGATAAGGCTTGGCTGTAAGCGGCGCCGCGTTGAACAGAATCTGCATGTCCGGAATGGACTTGCCGGGCTCGCTACGCAAGAACGCCATCACGCCGGCCGGCAGATCATTGGTGATGCCGCGGCCGAGCAGATAAGTCCTGGCCAGTTCGAAGCCGATCCGGTCAAGACGCATCTTCGCATGCAAGGGACCGGGCGAGCGGCGCTTGTAGAACAGCGCCACCGACATGTGATCCTGCAGGTTCTTGCCGATGCCGCGGCGTTCGATGAGCGGCGTGATGTCGTGCCGGCGCAGGGCCTCCGGTTCGCCGATGCCCGAGAGCATCAGCAGTTGTGGCGAGTTGATGACGCCGCCTGTGAGGATCACTTCGCGCCGGGCGTAGACCGTCTTGGTTGCACCGCGTTGACGATATTCGACCCCGACCGCACGGCTGCCCTGCATGATGATCCGCGTTGCCAGCGCGCGCACCCGCACACGCAGGTTCGACCGCTGTCGCACCGGGTGCAGATAGGCGACTGCGGCGCTGCAGCGGCGGCCGTCACGAATCGTCATCTGCCAGAGGCCAATGCCCTCCTGATCTGCACCATT
>CAYYDL010000587.1:0-3953 GCA_964470545.1 uncultured Hyphomicrobium sp.
AGGCCGTCTTCGCCACGCACAACGAAACGGCGACGGGCGTCACGTCTGATGTCGCCGGCGTCCGCAAGGCGCTCGACGCTGCGAAGCATCCGGCACTTCTCTTCGTCGACGGTGTTTCTTCCGTCGGCTCGCTCGAAATGCGCATGGGCGAATGGGGCGTCGACTGCTGCGTCTCGGGTTCGCAGAAGGGCTTCATGCTCCCGACCGGCCTCGGCATTCTCGCCGTCAGCCAGAAGGCGCTTGACGTCAACAAGAGCGTCAACGGCCGCATGAACCGTTGCTTCTTCTCCTGGGAAGACATGATCAAGACCAACGATCTTGGCTACTTCCCGTATACGCCAGCGACGCAGCTGATCCGGGGTCTGCGCGCGTCACTCGATCTGATCCTCGCCGAAGGGATCGACAATGTCGTCGCGCGTCATCACCGCATGGCCTCGGGCGTTCGTGCTGCCGTCGACGCATGGGGCCTGAAGCTCTGCGCCAAGGAGCCGAAGTGGTACTCCGATACGGTGTCGGCGATCCTCGTTCCGGAAGGTGCCGATGCGAATGCCGTTCTGAAGACGGCTTACTACCGCTACAACACCTCGCTCGGAACGGGTCTAAATAAGGTCGCCGGCAAGGTCTTCCGCATCGGCCACCTCGGTGCCGTCGATGAATTCATGATCGGTGGCGTTCTCTTTGCCGTCGAGATGGCGTTGAAGGACTCCGGTATCAACATCAAGCTCGGCTCCGGTACGGGCGCTGCCGCCGAATACTTCTCGAAGACGGCGACGAAGTCGGCGACGGGCGCAACACCGAAGCAGGCGAAGGCAGCTTAGGAATTCGTGCCCGGCCCTCGATGAGAGGGCTGGGCACGCTGCCGATGTGACGATCACCAGGCAACCATAACAAACGCGAACCGAGACCTAGGAAGGCAGACTCCCAATGAGCTTTACGCATTACCCGCTCCGCAAACAGCGCCTGCAGCGTTCTTATCTGGCGGTTCCGGGATCCAACCCGACGATGATCGACCGTGCGCTGAAGAGCGCTGCCGATTACGTCTTCCTCGATTGCGAGGATGCCGTCGCGCCGCCCGAGAAGGAGCAGGCGCGCAAGAACATCATCCAGGCACTCAATGATCTCGACTGGAAGGGCGCGGGCAAGAGCGTCTCGGTCCGCATCAACGGACTCGACACGCATTACATGTATCGCGATGTCGTCGATATCGTCGAGCAGGCTGGCGCCAAGCTCGACACGATCCTGATCCCGAAGGTTGGCGTTCCGGCCGATGTCTACACAGTCGAGTGCATCGTCAGCCAGATCGAAGTTGCCAAGGGTCTGAAAAACCAGATCGGCACTGAGGCCCTCATCGAAACCCCGCTCGGCATGGCGAACGTCGAAGCCATCGCAGCCGCCCCGAGCCGATTGGAATCGATGCACTTCGGCGTCGCCGACTATTCGGCCTTCAACAAAGCGCGCACCGTCGTCATCGGCGGCTTGAACCCCGATTATCCCGGCGACCAGTGGCACTTCCCACTGTCGCGCATGACGGTCGCCTGCCGCGCTTTTGGTCTCCGCCCGATCGACGGTCCGTTCGGCGGCATCGATGATCCGGAAGGCTACAAGGCAGCGGCTCGCCGCGGTGCAGCTCTCGGCATGGAAGGCAAGTGGGCCATCCATCCCTCGCAGATCGAACTCGCCAACGAGATCTATTCGCCGACCGCCAAGGAAGTCGAGCGCGCCGAGCGCATCCTGGTGGCCCTGAAAGAAGCCGAGGCGCAAGGCAAGGGTGCAGCGTCTCTCGATGGCAAGATGATCGACGCCGCGTCCGAGAAAATGGCGAAGAACTTGCTCGTCACGGCTGCTGCGATCAAGGCCGCCGAGGCCGCCCGAGCGAAATAAGAAAAGCCAGGAAACGTCGAACAGGACTAAGGAGGTCCAAATAAATGGACATTCACGAATACCAGGCGAAAGAGCTTCTTACGAAGTTTGGCGTGCCGATTCCGCGCGGTGGATTGGCCTATAGTCCTGAGCAGGCGACCTACCGCGCCAGCGAGCTTGGCGGCCCCGTCGTCGTGAAGGCGCAGATTCACTCTGGTGCGCGCGGCAAGGCGGGTGGCGTCAAGCTCTGCCGCAACGAGCGGGAGATCGAAGAAGCGGCCGAATCGATGCTCGGCCGCAAGCTCGTCACCCATCAGACGGGACCGGCCGGAAAGCTGGTCTCGCGCCTCTACATCGAAGAAGCGACAAACATCGACCGTGAGATGTATCTCGGCTTCGTGATGGATCGCGCGTCCGAACGCATCGTTGTCGTTGCCTCTGCTGCAGGCGGCATGGACATCGAAGAAATTTCGGCGACCCAGCCGGACACGATCATCCGGGTTACGGTTGACCCCGCGGTCGGCATGCAACAGTTCCAGGCACGTGAACTTGCATTCGGCTTGGGCGTTGACCCTGATATCGTCAACAAGCTCGTACCGGCGATCATGGGTTGTTACCGTGCATTTCGCGATCTCGACGCGATGATGGTGGAAATCAATCCGCTCGTCATCACGAAGGAGAAGCAGGTTTTGGCGCTCGACGCCAAGATGTCGTTCGACGAGAACGCATTGTTCCGTCGTCCGCACATCGCCGAGCTGCGCGACAAGAGCCAGGAAGATCCGCGCGAAACCTACGCCTCCGATCGTGGGCTGTCCTATGTCGGCCTCGACGGCGACATCGGCTGCATCGTCAACGGTGCAGGCCTTGCGATGGCGACGCTGGACATGATCAAGCTTGCCGGTGGCGAGCCAGCAAACTTCCTTGATATTGGTGGCGGTGCGTCGCCCGAACGCGTGACGAAATCGTTCAAAGCCGTTCTTCGCGACAAGAACGTTCGCGCGATCCTCGTCAACGTCTTCGCCGGCATCAACCGCTGCGATTGGGTTGCGAAGGGCGTCGTCGATGCCGTGAAGGAACTCGATATCAAGATGCCGATCGTCGTCCGGCTCGCCGGCACGAACGTCGAGGAAGGCCGCAAGATCATCGACAACAGCGGTCTGACCGTCATCAGCGCAGAGACGTTGGCGGACGCGGCCAAGAAAGCGGTCGAAGCAGCAAAAAAAGCGGCCTAAATCCGGAGAAACGCACCAATGGCAATCTTTATAAATGAAAAGACGCCGATCCTGATCCAGGGCTTCACCGGACGCATTGGCACATTCCACGCCCAGGAGATGATCGACTACGGTTCGAACGTCGTCGGCGGCGTCACGCCCGGCAAGGGCGGCACGTCCCACTTGGGCCGCCCCGTCTTCAACACGGTAAAGGGCGCGGTCGATGAAACGGGCGCCGAAGCTTCGATCGTCTTCGTGCCGCCGCCGTTCGCAGCCGATGCGATCATGGAAGCGGCGGACGCCGGCATCAAATACTGCGTCTGCATCACCGACGGAATTCCGGCGCAAGACATGATCCGCGTGAAGCGCTACATGCGCCGCTACAAGAAAGAGGGGCGCATGGTTCTGACTGGCCCCAACTGCGCCGGCACGATTTCGCCCGGTAAAGCGATGCTCGGCATCATGCCGGGGCATATCTACCTGCCGGGCCGCGTCGGCATCGTCGGACGATCGGGTACGCTCGGCTATGAAGCCGCCGAGCAGTTGAAGGCGCTCGGCATTGGCGTGTCGACATCGGTTGGCATCGGCGGCGATCCGATCAACGGCTCGTCGCATCGCGACGTTCTCGAAGCTTTCGAGAAAGACCCGGAGACGGATGCCGTTTTGATGATCGGTGAGATCGGCGGTCCTCAGGAAGCTGAAGCCGGCGTGTTTGCCAAAGAGCACATGAAGAAACCGGTGATCGCCTATATTGCCGGCCTTTCGGCCCCGAAAGGCCGACGCATGGGCCATGCTGGCGCCATCGTTTCGGCATTCGGTGAATCGGCCGCTGAGAAGGTCGAGATCCTGAAAGGGTGCGGCGTGACGATCGCGCCGACGCCG
>CAYYDL010000588.1:0-6369 GCA_964470545.1 uncultured Hyphomicrobium sp.
CCATGCAAGCTCCAGCATCGCTCCGAGCGCGGGCGGTGCATCGGCACCGAAAAGATCGCCGAGCTTCGTTGCAGAAAGATCTATCCCGTCGACCGTTTCGTGGCGATGAATGCCGGAGGCGATGAAGAGGGCGTCGCAACCATAGTTTTGCGCCCCCTTGATATCGGTCCGGATGGCATCGCCGATGACGAGAATTCTTTTCTTGTCGACGTTAGTATTGCGGAGGGCTTCGGCCTTGCGATGGGCAGTCTCGTACGCACTGAGGTGGGGCTTGCCGGCCCAATAGACCTCGCCACCCATGTGGGCATAAAGATCAGCAATTGCGCCGGCGCAATAAAGAAGTGTGCCTCCCACGTCGACGATAAGATCAGGATTGGCACAGACGAACGGCAATCTTCTGCCCAACGCCCTATCGAGCAGGTTGTGATAATCCTCCGGCGTTTCCCTCCGGTCATCGTTCAGTCCCGTGCAGATGATGGCTTCCGCATCAGCCAGTTCGACGCAACGCGCGCGAAGAGCCGAAAAGAGTGCCTGATCACGATCGCGTGGGCCAATGCAGTAGAGTTGCTGAAACTTCCGCTCTTCCAGATGCGTCAGCGCGATGTCCCCGGAGGAGACGATGTCATCCCAAGCCCCCCTTGGCACGTGCCGGGAATTGAGCATGTCGACGACGCGCTGCTTTGGCACCGGTGCATTCGAAACAAGAATGACGGTGCCGCCATTGGCACGGAATTTTTCAAGCGCCGCACACGCACTTTCGAACGCGGTAACCCCGTTATGGACCACACCCCAGACGTCACAAAAAATCACGTCGTAATGCGCCAGCAGCGGACCGGCGTGTTCCAAGATGGGAGGAACCTTGGAGTGGCCGCGGTGCAGAGATTTTGACAAGCTTGGTCCTGATGAGTGCGAGCGCGCGGTGATCCCAGAGCCCAGGAGTCGCTTCGATGCGCTGAGGAATGGTTGACGTTCAGTTAAAGGCGGATAATGCGCCAATCAAGCACATTCCCGTCGCAACCCACGCTTCACCGGCCGTCGTTCGAAGGTGAGCGGCTCTCGACTGGCGGAAACGCCAGTAGCTGATGGTGCAACTTCTAGAGACAATCTCCAACAATTCTCATTTCATTTGCTCACAATTTTTTTTGAAATGGCAGCCGCGGAATACCCCGATGAAATCCCAGCATGCGTCGTCGAATTGGAATTCGGAGTCTGCAAAACACAAGGCGCAGTCGGCGAAGCGATTGCTGAAATCTCGGGCGCCAGCGAAAAGTTCATATGCGCACGACCTTGAATGGCCGGCATTCCAGGCGGTCCAAAGTATTGCAGGGTCGGGAGCCGACGAAGTCAAGCGCCTGCACGACCTCTTCAAGATCGCGCTCAATAACATGGGTCGCGGATTCTCGATGTTCGACGACCAACAGAGGCTTATCCTTTGCAACAATCTCTATAAACAAATTTTCGATTTGCCGGAGGAACTGGCGCAGCCGGGAACGCCCTTCGCGGATATCATCGCGCATCACGTGGCGAGCGAGACCGGCCACTGCAGTCAGGAGGATCGCGCCAGGCAGCGGCGCTGGATTGACGCACATGTCGCGGAGTTGTCCACGGGAAGATCATTTTCGGAAACGAGATATCTCAAGACCGGTCGGACCATTTTCATCATCAATCAACCGCTGCCGGATGGCGGGTGGGTCGATATACAGGAAGATATCACCGAGAAAAGCGCGGCCGAACATAAGATCGCATGGCTCGCGCACCACGACACGCTGACCGAACTCAACAACCGTTTTCATTTCTGCGACGAGCTTGAGCGGGCCTTCGCATGCGGTGACGAGTTGGCCGTTTTCCTGATCGATCTCGACAACTTCAACGACGTCAACGACACCTTCGGCCACCCGGTCGGAGATGCGCTGTTGAAAAGCGTCGCGAAACGGCTCCGGAAATCCGTTCGTCGGACCGATGTGTTGGCGCGCCTCGGCAGCGATGAATTTGCGCTGATCAGGCATGGATCCGCCACCCGCGAACAGTCGAAAGCAGTCGCCACGCGGTTGCTTCGCGCGATTCGCCGTGAGCACACCGCCCTGGGACTTAAAATGAGAATCGGCGCGAGCATCGGGATCGCCATGGCGCCTGAGCACGGCAGCACGCCCGACGAGCTTCTGAAGAATGCGGATCTCGCACGTGATCGCGCGAAGCTGTCGGCACACGGAAGCTATTCGATTTTCGATCGAGCAGATGAAAACGCCACTACGAACGGTCGGAGACGGCAAGCCGATCTGGAGACGGCCGTGAAGAAGAAGCAGTTTGAACTTCATTATCAGCCCATCCTCGACATCAAGGGGCAGGACGTTGGAAGCTTCGAGGCTTTGATCCGCTGGCGGCATCCCGAACGCGGCCTTGTTCCTCCCGGCGAGTTCATCCCGATGGCGGAGGAGACCGGACTGATCGTCGAAATCGGCACTTGGGCGTTGCGGCGCGCATGCAAGGACGCGGCGGCATGGCCGGACCCCATAAAGGTGGGTGTCAATCTTTCGTCAATTCAGTTCGAAGGGGGCGATCTCTATAATGAAGTCGTGTCGGCACTGGATGCATCCGGATTGGCGCCTCAACGGCTGGAGCTCGAGGTGACCGAATCCGTCATGCTCAACGACCATCCCAATACACATGACATTCTGCATCGCCTTCGCGATCTGGGCGTTAAGATCACGCTCGACGATTTTGGAACGGCATACGCATCCCTCAGCTATCTGAGGAGCTTTCCGTTCGACAAGCTCAAGATTGACCGTTCTTTCATCCGGGATTGCGGGACTCCGCAGGGCGGCGATTGCGTTGCCATCGTCCAATCGATCGCTGGCCTCGCCGGCCGTCTGCGCATGAAGACGGTTGTCGAAGGCGTCGAAACAGCCGACCAACTTGATTTGGTTGCGAATGCGGGATGCGAAGAGGTCCAGGGCTTCTATTTCAGTAAGCCTGTGCCGGTCGGGGAAATTGGATTGGTGCTTAAACGCTGCCAGTCCCTCTTTTCACCCAGACTTGCGCAATCGGCCTGATCGGTCGCGCCTCGCGCAGATATGAGTGGCCGAGTGCTGGCCATGGCGGCAGATTGGATGTCGGACAGGTCGCATGTCCGAGATCTCCAACAACCGCGAGAGGCTGACCATGAAAATTGTCGTCATCGGTGCTCCGGGCACGATCGGTCGTGCGGTTGTCGCAGCGCTTGCGCCGCGCCACGAGATCATCGAGGTCGCCAAATCGCGCGGCGCATTGACCGTGGATACCAGCGACTTTGCGAGTGTCCGCGATCTCTTCTCCAAGATCGGCACCTTTAACGCTGTCGTGACGGCCGCAGGCAATGCGCACTTCGGACCGTTCGCGACGATGACTCCCGATGAGTTTCGGGTCGGCCTGAATGACAAGCTGATGGGTCAGATCAACGTCGTCCTCGCGGCGCGCGATCTGATTTCATCTGGCGGTTCGTTCACGCTGACGAGCGGCAGCTTGAGCGACGAGCCTGTCCGTGGCGGCGCTGACGCAAGCACCGTCAATGCCGCGATAGATGGTTTCGTGCGGGCTGCGGCGATTGAAATGCCGCGCGGCGTGCGGATCAATTCGGTGAGCCCGACTGTGCTCGCCGAGTCTTGGAGCGTCTACGGGCCGTTCTTTGCGGGATGTGAGCCCGTGCCTGCCAAACGGGTCGCTTTGGCCTACGTTCGAAGCATCGAAGGCGCGGCGACCGGACAGACCTACCGTATCTGGTAGCGGTGGGTTGCCGGAAGATCCGGCCAAATATCCTTTCCTCTGTCGTCACACGAAGAGAGTCACGATAGCCTGCGCCTCCTGAAGAAAGGCCGGCAGCAGACCGGTCCGGATTGAGAGGACTGTATCATGCTTGTCGTGACGACGAATGAGATCCAAGGCTATCGCATTGTGCGCCATCTCGGGCTGGTCCGCGGCCTGACGGTGCGATCGCGCAGCGTTGTCGGCAATCTCGGCGCCGCGATTCAGATCTTCTTCGGAGGCAATATCTCCGTCTACACCAAGCTCGCCGAGCACGCCCGCCAGGAAGCTTTCGACCTTCTCGTCGAGCATGCCCACAGCATGGGCGCCAATGCCGTCGTGGCGATGCGCTACGATGCCAACGAGATTGCAGCGGCCGTGACGGAAGTCCTGGCTTATGGATCCGCCGTCGTCGTTGAACCGATGGCGGGCGCGGGAGCGGCTGATCCGGGGCCTTGGAGCAGCGCCGAGACAGGTCGATAGAAAAAAGGCGTTGCCGGGGCTGACAAGGCCTCAAACTTCGGTTAAGGGTGCACGCCCCGAAAGAGGCTGCTCGACGAACGGGCTTGCGCCCGCGTCAGGACTAGGGGTGTAGCTCAATTGGTAGAGCGTCGGTCTCCAAAACCGAAGGTCGGGGGTTCGAGACCCTCCGCCCCTGCCAGCCTCGTGGAGGTTTGATTTGCCGACCGGCCCGGAAAACACCGCGGTCGGGTGCGGCATGTTGTCGCTTATGCGCTCAGAAAGCAGTTTTGATGGCGAAGTTCAATCCCATAACCTTTATGCAAGAGGTTCGGCAGGAAGTCGCGAAGGTAACTTGGCCGACTTGGAAAGAGGTGTGGATCACGACTTTGATGGTGCTCATCATGGTCGCGCTCGCCTCTGTTTTCTTTTTGGTAGTCGATCAGGCGCTGAGCCACATCGTGCGTCTGGTCCTAGGGGTGGGCACCTGAAATCCGGCTCGCATATTTGGTTTGAATGACGCGCCAGAGGGCCTTTGAGAATGGTTGTCGCGCAAGAACGCGAAGATAAGGCGACGGTTGCCGGCACGCGCTGGTACATCGTCCACGCATACACAAACTTCGAACGCAAGGTCGCCGACGCCATCCGCGAACGCGCGAAGGCGAATGGTCTCGATCAGTTGTTCGAAGAGATTGTCGTTCCGACCGAGGAGGTCGTCGAGATCAAGCGGGGTCGCAAGATTCCGACGGAGCGAAAGTTCCTGCCGGGTTATGTCCTGGTCAAGATGAAGATGACAGACGCGGCGTTCGTGATGATCAAGAACACGCCGAAGGTGACGGGCTTTCTCGGTGCCGACAACAAGCCCATGCCGATCCCCGTAGCCGAGGCGATGCGGATCTTGAATCAGGTCAAGGAAGGTGTCGAGCGGCCGAAGCCGACAATCACCTTCGAGGTGGGCGAGAACGTCAAGGTCGCAGATGGCCCGTTCGCATCGTTCACTGGCGTTGTCGAAGAAGTCGACGAGGAGCGCTCACGCGTGAAGGTCGCGGTTTCGATCTTTGGGCGTCCGACGCCGGTCGAACTCGAATTTACGCAGGTTGAAAAAGTACCCGCCTGATGGCGCCGATCGGCGTCTTGGGCAGACGAAGAATTCCGGCGGCGTGCCGCCGGAGCCCGCATCGAGATTTGAGTTTCGATGCGGTGATGTGCGGGAGGGCAGGCTTCTCTACCGGGAAGTTCAGTCCGTCGGACCGCTAACCCTGAGCCTTCTGCCTTCTGGGCGGCGGCTCTAACATCGAAGGGGAACTATGGCGAAGAAAATCGACGGCTTCATCAACCTTCAGGTACCGGCAGGGGCGGCCAATCCGTCGCCGCCGATCGGTCCCGCGCTTGGCCAGCGCGGCGTCAATATCATGGAATTCTGCAAGTCCTTCAACGCCAAAACGAAGGACCTCGAGCAGGGTACACCGATTCCTGTGAAGATCACGGTCTACTCCGACCGCTCATTCACATTCGAGATGCGTCAGCCTCCGGCAACGTACCTCATCAAGAAGGCCGCAGGTCTGCGCCCGACGGGCAAGGGCGGTACGGGCTCGAAGGAGCCGGGCCGTTCGGTGGCAGGTCAGGTCACGATCGCGCAGCTGAAGGAGATTGCGAAGGGCAAGCTCAAGGACATGAACACCGACGACCTCGACGCAGCCGCCCGCACGCTCGCGGGCAGTGCACGTTCGATGGGCCTCAAGGTGGTGGAGTAGTCCGATGGCAAAAGCTCAAATCAGCGCCGAGAAGATCAAGGAAACGCGCGACGCCGGCGGCAAGCGCATGTTCGCCGTCAAGCAGGGCCTGCCGGCGGGTAAGGCCTATGGCGTCGCCGAAGCGGTGAAGATCATCAAGGAGCGCGCCAAGGCGAAGTTCGACGAGACGATCGAGATCGCTCTGAACCTCGGCGTCGACCCGAAGCACGCCGACCAGATGGTCCGCGGCGTCTGCAATCTTCCGAACGGCTCGGGCCGCACGGCGCGCGTCGCTGTTTTCGCGCGTGGCGCCAAAGCGGAAGAGGCGAAGGCTGCCGGAGCCGACATCGTCGGCGCAGAGGATCTCGTCGAGATCGTCTCGAAAGGAACGATCAACTTC
>CAYYDL010000589.1:0-5678 GCA_964470545.1 uncultured Hyphomicrobium sp.
AAGCGGAGAGCAACCGGCATGATCGTCGATCGGAAATGGCTGTGGCCGCTGCTCGGTGGCGTGGCTCTCGTCCAGTCTGCCGCGCTTTTCGATATGGTCTATGAACGCTATCGGCTACTGAAGTCTGGTCGCGAGTTGACGCTGTCGGTGCACCCGCTCGATCCCCGGGACATCTTCCGCGGCGATTACGTGACGCTCGGGTACGACATCAGCACGCTGAAGAAATCCACCACCGAATCTGATCCTGACTTCAATGGCTTTATTCCAGGTGCCGCCGCCTTCGTCACGATGAGCCCGAAACCGGAGGGCGGATGGACCGAAACGCGCGTTGGTAGCACCTACCCCTCAGGAGTGGCTGCCGGCGATATCGTTCTGAAGGGCCGGGTCCTGTCGGCCTGGAAATCGAAGGATGGCGCGGAAAGCATCGTCAATGTGCGCTACGGTATCGAGAAATATTTCGTGCCGGAAGGAACGGGGCGCGCCTTGGAAGACAAAGTCCGTGCGCACAAGATCGAAGCCATCGTCGCGGTCGGATCCGACGGCACGGGGGCCCTGAAGGGCCTCGTCATCGACGGCGAGCGGCACGAGGACCCACCACTGCTTTGAGGCTTCTGGCGCAGTCGGTCGCCTGCTATGAGGCGGCCCGAATGCAATCCGCACACAGGAGACCTCCAGTGACCGTCACGCGCTACGAATCCTCCCCCGTCTACTCGAAAGTCACGGAGGCCAATGGCTTCGTCTTTACCGCCGGCGTCATTCCGGCGGACCTCTCCAAGGATGTCGAAGGGCAGACCGCTGAAGTCCTGACCGAAATCGATCGGCTTCTGGCATTGGCGGGCACGAGCAAGTCGAAGATCGTCCAGGCTACAGTCTGGCTCAACGATATTCGCCATCGCGACGGCATGAACAAGGCTTGGAGTGTTTGGCTCGGCGGCGAGGGCGCTCCCGCACGTGCCTGCGTCGAAGCCAAGGTCATCGATCCGCGCATGCTCGTTGAAATCTCGGTGGTCGCCGCAAAATAAAACTAGAAGAAACTTAGAGTATAGATTGCGCAGACACCCCAAGCGCCATCCGAAAGTTTTGCGCTTGGGCACGAAAGCTGTGCCCCGATTGCCTCTCCCCCCGAATTTCTTGAGTGGGTCGTTCACAAAGCTATCGATGGTTTCTCTGAATCTGCGAAATAACCAGCGGGGAATTGTGCCCCGGTGTCCTCGGAGAAGGCAAACAGATGAATCGCTTCGAATGGATCAAGCCGGCGCTCGTCGCTGCTGGAGTTCTGGCGTGCGCCGCGCCGGCGCTCGCGGACGAGACGGGGGTAGCCGCTATTCACGAACAACAGCGCGAGCGTGGCGGTCGCGTCTGCTTCGTGGACCACTACCATTATGGTTCGAGTTCCGGAAAATCGACGAAGAAAGCTGCGCTGGCTGCAGCGATCAAATCGTGGGCTGATTTTACCGATTTCGAATACGGCTCCGACTGGGCACACTGGAGTCTTGCTTCAAGCAAGAGCGTGAAGTGCTCTCAAGATGGTATGCACGGACCTTGGGGTTGCGATATCAATTCGCGGCCGTGCCGCCGCGGACGCTGAGCGCCGTTGGATTTGGATTTCAAAGGGTCATCCTTCGGGGTGACCTTTTTGCGCCCGCCGGGCACTGTCTACTCATCTGCCACCGGCCAAGCCGCCAAAAATGCGTCGCAAAAGCGAAGCGATCCAACGGATCAGGAACAGTTTGATCATCGTGCCGATGATGCCGCTGTTCGATCCAAGAAGATTTCCAAGAATAGAGCGGATGATGCTGTCGAGCGAGCCACCGTTCGGTCCCGGCACCCGTTGACCGCCACGGCGCACGATGTCAGGTAGCCGACTGTAGGGATCATCTTCGCGCCCAGTATCGGGCGGATATCGGTTGCCGCGTCCGAGACCTGGAATCGTATCGCCAGGCACCGGCAGCGGATTTCCGGCATCGATCGGGTCACCAGAAGAACCTGAGCGGTCGGCACCTTGCGGCTCCGCAGACGACGGCAGGTCATCGACAGATGATTGTGGCGGCGGGAAAATATCTCCCGGCATCGGCAAAGGACTGCCACCGGCACCCGAAAATCCCGGAATGCTGCTCGCGACTTTCGCAATTGCGGGGCCGGACTGCCGTTGCAGCTCGCCGATCAGCAAGCTGGCCACGATCGGAAGCATTTTTTCGACGGTACCAGCATCTAGGCCCGTCGCCGATGCGGTGCGTGCCGCGATGCCTCGGCTCACGTGCTTGTTGCCAATCAGGACATTGAGGATTGCGTTGCCGGCATCAGTCACATCGGAAGAGGCGAGGTTCGTGGTGTCGGACAGCGTTCGCTGCGCGCCCGGCGCCGTGACGAGGGAGACGACATCGGCCACCCCGCCGCGCGAGAGCATCGCGCGCTGAATGCGAGCGTTGAGCGCGTCGCTCAGCGATCTCAGCGCCGCGCTGGACTTTTGCTCGTCTATGCCGAATGCGTCTGCAACTCTCGCGACGAGTTCCTGGCCTTTGGCGCTTCGCAAACTGTCTTCGATTGTCACGTCGGCCTCCGGCCCTTCGAGCGGAAATCGCGTTTACCTAACACGGTGGCGCGGGCATCGCAGCAGCTCTCGATCGAAAACGTCGGACCGGCCATGCGCGAAAAGGCACCGGTATTCATCAGCTGTTCACGACAGCAAGCCTTAATTCGCCGAAGGCGGGAAAGATGGGCCATGAGCCTACAAAACTCGTGAAACCCGGACGGGTGCGCGAGTGTTTTTGAAGTCCACAGTGTTGTGCCGGCGAAAGATGCCTGAAAGCAACTGCTCTTTGTGGAGAAACCCGATGCGAAGATTCGTCATGTGTTTGTCCGTTCTCGCCGGACTGCTGTTCGCGGGAACACTGCCCACGTCCGCCAACGCGGCCGCGGGTCTCACTCCAACTCAGGTCGGAAAATCGTCATCCGCAAGCCTGGTGACCAAGGCGCGCTGGCATGGCGGATGGCACGGCGGCTGGGGACATCGTGGCTGGGGCTATGGCGGCTGGGGATACCGCCGCCGCTGGTGGGGACCTGGCGTCTACATCGGCGCGTGGCCCTATTACGGCTATGGCTATTACCCGAGCTACTATTACGATGATTATTACTATCCCTACTATGGCTACTACGGCGGCTACGGTTGGCGGCACCGTTACTGGCGCCACGCGTACTGGGGCCATCGCGGATGGGGTTATCGTCGTGGATGGGGCGGCTATCGCGGTGGCTGGCACCACCACCGCTAGCGAGCCGCTGCCCGCGCGCTGCTTTCAAAACGATCGTCACGGTTCGAGCGGTTCTCCCGCCCGGGCCGTTTTTTCTATCGGCGGACTGTTTCGCGCGAGTTGCAACGCTGCGACACTTTTGGCATGGTCCCGCCACTCTAAGCCGATGCGGCAATCATCAGAGCAATAAAAGGCCGGCGCGGAACGCTGTTATGCGCGAGCACAGGGGAAGCACCGGTAAGACGGGTCCGATCCAAACGGACTTCGACAGGAAGCGTGCCAAAAGGGACCACACATGACCAACATACTTTGGGGGATCATCGCCTGCGGGGCGCTTTCGATTCTCTATGCAGTCATCACCGCGAATGCGGTGATGAGCGCCGATCAGGGCACGACCCGCATGCAGGAAATCGCGGCGGCGGTTCGTGAAGGCGCGCAGGCCTACCTCAGCCGGCAATATCGCACGATCGCGATCGTCGGTGTCGTGATCTTCATCCTCGCTTGGCTGCTTCTCGGCCCCCTCCAGGCCGTCGGCTTCTTGATTGGGGCAGTGCTCTCGGGGCTCGCAGGCTTCATCGGAATGAATGTTTCCGTGCGCGCCAACTTGCGAACCGCTCAAGCGGCAACCGTTTCGCTCGGCAAGGGCCTCGACATTGCCTTCAAGGCCGGCGCGATCACCGGCATGCTGGTTGCCGGCCTGGCGCTGCTTGGCGTCTCCGTCTACTACACCATTCTGACCGTCGGGCTCGGCAAGGAGCCGGGTAGTCGTGAGGTGGTCGATGCGCTCGTTTCGCTCGGCTTCGGTGCCTCGCTGATCTCGATCTTCGCCCGTCTCGGCGGCGGTATCTTCACGAAAGGTGCCGACGTCGGCGGCGACCTTGTCGGCAAAGTCGAAGCCGGCATCCCCGAGGACGATCCGCGCAACCCTGCGACGATTGCGGATAACGTCGGCGATAACGTCGGCGATTGCGCTGGTATGGCGGCCGACCTGTTTGAGACGTATGCCGTGACGGTCGTCGCGACGATGGTTCTCGCGGCGATCTTTTTCGCCGGCCAGGGGAACCTTGCCGCCCTGATCGTCTATCCGCTTGCGATCTGCGCGGCGTGTATCGTGACGTCGATCATCGGCACCTACTTCGTGAAGCTTGGGACCAACGGCTCGATCATGGGCGCGCTTTATCGGGGCGTGATCGCGTCGGGCGTGCTGTCGATCGTCGGTCTCTACGCCGCGACCCAATACGTTCTGGGCGGCTTCGGAGACGTCGGAACCGCTGCCGGCCAGACCATCACGGGCTGGAACCTGTTCCTTTGCGGAATCGTCGGCCTCGTTCTGACGGGCCTGATCGTCTGGATCACCGAGTATTACACCGGCATCGGCTATCGCCCCGTTCGGTCGATCAGTCAGGCGTCCGTCACGGGCCACGGCACAAACGTCATCCAGGGCTTGGCCGTCTCGCTCGAAGCCTGCGCCTTGCCGACGATCGCCATCGTTGCCGCGATCATCACGACCTATAACCTCGGAGGCCTGTTTGGCACCGCGATCGCGACGACGACGATGCTTGGGCTCGCAGGCATGATCGTTGCGCTCGACGCCTTCGGGCCCGTGACCGACAACGCCGGCGGCATCGCCGAAATGGCAGGCTTGCCGAAGGAGGTTCGCCGCTCGACCGATGCGCTCGACGCGGTTGGCAACACCACGAAAGCCGTCACGAAGGGCTATGCGATCGGCTCCGCCGGTCTCGGTGCTTTGGTGCTTTTCGCGGCTTACAATTACGACCTCCACCACTTCATCGATGAAGCAAACAAGGTTGGCGCGACCGGCTATCAATTCTTCAAGGACGTGCAGGTCAACTTCGGCCTCGACAACCCCTATGTCGTCATCGGGCTTCTGCTCGGTGGACTCATTCCCTTCCTGTTTGGCGGTCTCGCGATGACGGCGGTCGGACGCGCTGGCGGAGCGATCGTGCTCGAGGTTCGCCGTCAGTTCAAAGCCAAGCCGGGCATCATGAAGGGCACCGAAAAACCTGACTATGCCGCGGCGGTCGACCTGCTGACGCGGGCGGCGATCAAGGAGATGATCGTACCGTCGCTGTTGCCGGTATTGTCGCCGATCGTGCTCTTCGTCGTGATCAACGCGATCGCAGGCAAGGGCGCGGCATTCTCGGCCGTCGGCGCCATGCTGCTGGGCGTGATCGTCACGGGCATTTTCGTCGCCATCTCGATGACGTCTGGCGGCGGTGCCTGGGACAACGCCAAGAAGAGCTTTGAAGACGGATTCGTCGACAAGGACGGCGTGAAGCACATGAAGGGATCGGAAGCCCACAAGGCTTCCGTAACGGGCGACACCGTTGGCGATCCTTATAAGGACACAGCCGGTCCCGCGGTGAACCCCGCGATCAAGATCACGAACATCGTTGCGCTTCTATTGCT
>CAYYDL010000590.1:0-1792 GCA_964470545.1 uncultured Hyphomicrobium sp.
AGCCGATGGGCGCTATTGATGCGATAGGGTTTCGATATACCCCCTCAGGCGGTGGGTGCGAGCCCGAAATTTCCACGCACACCGGCCGAATTGCCGCGCCAGGAGCCTGGGCCGCACGATTTGCGTCGATGCGCATCGCGTGGCATCACCGGAAAAGTTGATCGGGGCGAGTCGGTCGGCATGATGAGGAGGTGAAATGGCTGAAAAACATGGCCCCGGGGAAACGGGCGAAAGCGTCGCCGATCCTCGCGACTATGTGCAGGACGGCCTGATCCTCCTTGGCGTCAGCAAATCGGGACGGGATCTGGCGCCCGAGTGCATCGAACTGGCGCTCGCCAACCGTCATGGCCTCGTCACAGGAGCGACAGGCACGGGCAAGACCGTCACGCTTCAGGTTCTGGCCGAAGGATTTTCGGCGGCAGGCGTTCCGGTCTTCGCAGCCGACATCAAAGGTGATCTTTCCGGCATCGCCGCAAAAGGCACGCCCTCGCCGAAGCTCGTTGCGCGCGCCGAGGAAATCGGCCTGACGCGATACGGCAACACGGCATTTCCGACGGTCTTTTGGGACATCTTCGGCATCGACGGCCATCCCGTGCGCGCGACGGTGCAGGAGATGGGGCCGCTGCTTCTCGCACGTCTGATGGAATTGACCGAGCCGCAGGAAGGCGTGCTGAACATCGCATTCCGATGGGCGGAAGATGAGCGGCAGGCGGGCGATGCGCGGATGACGATCCTCGATCTCCAGGATCTCCGTTCGGTCATCGATGAGATGGGGAAAAAGGCGTCGACGCTGCGCAGTAAATACGGACACATCGCGCCGGCGACGGTTGGTGTCATTCAGCGGCGGCTGCTTGTCCTCGAAGAGCAGGGTGCGGGTAAGTTCTTCGGCGAGCCGGCGCTCGACATCATGGATTTTCTCAAGACCGCTGATGACGGCCGTGGTGTGGTCAACGTTCTTGCTGCGGAAAAGCTCATGAATACGCCGCGCCTTTACGCGACATTCCTGCTTTGGCTGCTGACGGAATTGTTCGAAAAGCTTCCCGAGGTGGGCGATCTCGATAAGCCGAAGCTCGTCTTTCTCTTCGACGAAGCGCATCTGCTCTTCAATGAAGCGCCGAAGGCGGTGCTGGAGCAGGTCGAGCGCGTGACGCGGCTCATTCGCTCGAAGGGCGTCGGCGTCTATTACGTGACGCAAAGCCCGGGCGACGTGCCTGACCGTGTTTCGGCGCAGCTTGGCAACCGCATTCAGCACGCGTTGCGCGCCTTCACGCCGAAGGAGCAGAAGGCCATTCGCGCGGCTGCCCAGACCTTCCGCCCGAACCCGAACATCGATACCGAGCGGACTATTCAGGAACTCGGCGTCGGCGAGGCTTTGGTGTCGCTGCTGCACGACAAGGGCGAACCGTCGATGGTCCAGCGGACGCTCATCCGGCCGCCGATGTCGCGCGTCGGGCCGCTTACCGTCGACGAGCGGGAAAAACTCAAGCAAGCGGATGTCGATAACCATAGGAAATACGGCACTTCTCTCGACCGCGAATCGGCGCACGAACGTCTGCAGGAACGGAATACGATGGTTGGCCAGTTGAAGCGCAAGCTGACATCGTTCTCGAATATCCTCCGCGGCAAAGGATGAAACGCTCCGAATGCGTTGAAAGTCGCATTTGGAACCATTAGCCTTTTTCAAGGATTCGCAGATGACGCGTTAGCCGCGGGTGAATTGGCTATTCCAAACGGCGGGTGCCGACGAGGAGATTGAGATGGGTTACTTCCGGTTTCGCAAGACGTTCACGAT
>CAYYDL010000591.1:0-5611 GCA_964470545.1 uncultured Hyphomicrobium sp.
TGATGGTCTTGTCCGTGGTCGCGGCCAGATTGGCTTCCGTAGCGGCGATCATGCCTTTGATGTTTCCGCCGGTCGAATAGTCGATGAACGGGTAAATCCCGTTCCAATAGGTATCGCCGCAGTGGAGAATATCGGCGTTGGGGAAAGTCACGGATATATCGCTATCGGTGTGCGCCGGACCGTAATGCCTTAGAGCCAGCGGCTCGCCATTGAGGTTCAGAGTCATTTCCGAAGAGAACACTTCGGTCGGAATTGCTGCGAGCGGCGACTCCGGGAAATCAAAATTCCAATCATCAACTCTTTGTGCTGAAAGAAGATGCTTATGCGTATTCTCGTGCGCAAGGATCGCAGCCCCTTCGGCGTTGAGCCACGCATTCCCATCTGAATGATCGAAGTGCCAGTGGGTGTTTATCAGGTGCGTAATGGGCTCACTGCTCAACTTTCTCGCTGCTTCGAGAATGCGCAGACGAGATGCCGTGATTCCGGCATCAATAAAGACCTTGCCGTCTTGACCAGTGAGCACCCCAATGTTTCCGCCAGATCCCTCGAGGATGCTGACGTTTCCCCGAAGCTTATAGAGCGTGATCGGAGTCTTTGCGGCGGAATCGCGAATGAGATCAACGATGCTGCGCGATGCCGCGAATGCTTCCCGCGGCGTGAGCCAGCCTTTCGCAAGTAGCGCGCCTGCGCAACATAGACAGAAGCCGCGTCGCGTCACTGTGGAATCGTGAGGGACTGCGCTCGACATGTATGCCTCCAAAGTAGTGTCTTGCGATTAGGAGTTGTTACTCTTCAATAAAGGCGAGGAGATCCTGATTGATCACGTCCGCGTGGGTCGTGCACATGCCGTGCGGGAAGCCTTCGTAAATCTTGATCTTTCCATGTCTGAGAAGCTTGATCGACAGGAGCGACGCATCCGCATAAGGGACGATTTGATCATCGTTGCCATGAAGAAGTAGAACAGGAACATCAATCTGCTTTAGGTCTTCGGTAAAATCCGTTTCAGAGAAGACCTCAATGCAATCATAGTGCGCATTGGCACCGCCCATCATGCCTTGGCGCCACCAGTTGCGGATTATGCCTTCCGAAACTTTAGCGTTCGGGCGGTTAAAGCCATAGAAAGGACCGCTCGCAACATCGAGATAAAATTGCGCGCGATTTGCAGCCAGCTGATTGCGAAGATCATCAAAGACCTCGATCGGCAGGCCACCCGCATTTTTTTCTGATTTCAACATGACGGGAGGGACGGCGCTAATGAGAGCCGCCTTCGCTACGCGACCGTTGCCGTGGCGAGCGACGTAACGAGCGACTTCCCCGCCGCCTGTCGAATGGCCGACGTGTACGGCGTCACGCAGATCTAGCGCCGCAGCCAATTCCGCTACGTCTGCCGCGTAGGTATCCATGTCATTGCCATTGGCCGTCTGCGAAGATCGCCCGTGACCTCGCCGGTCATGAGCGATGACACGATATCCTTTGGAGAGAAAGAATAGCAGCTGATTGTCCCAATCATCAGCGCTGAGCGGCCAGCCGTGGTGAAAGACAATTGGCTGTCCTTTTCCCCAATCCTTGTAGAAAAGCTGCGTCCCGTCTTTTAGGCTGATCATGGGCATATTAGAAATCCTTCTGAAGTTGCCGCGGAGAGGACGATGATTTCTCTCTCCGCTGAAATCTGCGAGGAGCAGTTGCTGCCATCTGGCGACGCGCCACTAGTAAAGGAACCAATTGCGTTCGCCGGAGACATGCCGAGGCGCTGCTGACCGTCGGCGATCTCATCAGTCGGCCATTAGTTGGTGGCCGCCTTCAGATGCTGGCGGAGGCCCTCGCTGACCTGCTCGATTGCCGCTTCGGTCGAGGGCACGTGACGCAGAGCGTTGAGCAGCACGAAGTCATGGATTGTGCCGTTGTAGCGGACGGAATCGACCTCCACTCCTGCTTCTTTCATTTTTCGGGCATAAGCTTCGCCCTCGTCACGCAATGGGCAATTTTCAGCCGTTACAACGAGCGCCGGCGGGAGACCCTTTAGTTCATCGAGGCTTGCGCGCAGAGGTGACACGTAAGGATTGTCGCGAGTCTTGGGATCAGGCGCGTAGAGATCCCAGCCATATTTCATGAAGGCCCGTGCCAAAAAGCGACCTTTGCCATATTCGTGATATGATGCTGTATCTACGCTGGCATCGGTCGCCGGAATCATAAGCACCTGGTAGCTGAGCTTCGGTCCTCCACGATCCTTCGCCATAAGTGCGAGTGCCGCAGACATGTTTCCGCCGACTGAGTTGCCCGCAACAGCAATGCGACTGCCATCGGCTCCAAATTCGTCCGCGTGCGAGGCGACCCATTTTAATGCCGCATAGGATTCTTCAAGCTGTGTCGGAAATCTAGCGGTGGGCAACGGTGTGTATTCTACGAACACGCCCACCAAGCCCGATCCGACCACAAGATCGCGCAATAGACGCTGATGGTTCTGGAAGTTCCCGACGATCCAAACACCACCATGAATGAAGAGCAGGACGCCAGGCTTCCCATTCACGTGCTCGGGCTTCATGAAATAGAGCTTCACTGAGCGGCCATCCTGCTCGATGGTCTTATCGGTTATCGTCACGCCCGACATGTCAACGGGCGTCTTGGCTTGCAGTCCCGTGAGAATGTCTTGCGGCTTCGGCTGAGGGAGTTCCCAAAACGCGCTGCTATCCTTGTTGAGTTCCTTGAGAAATGTTCGGATGGCGGGATCGATCCGAGGATCGCTCGCTGCATCCGGTGCGGCGAGGATGGGTTGCGTCATAAGAGTCACTCCTAAGCTCAGCGCTACAAATGAAGAGATCAGTTTCATGCTCTTCTCTCCGTTGGAACTGCTGGCCTGCCATAGCGCATCGGAACGAGGCAGCGCTTCTGTCAAATGACCGGGCGATGACCTGCGATTATTCTCCTGGTCGCTACCTTCCGCTCAAATTGTCGCGTGGCGCAATGTCAGTCTTGGTGGTCGAGCGTGGAGAAGCATCCGCACAGAAGCCCGACTTATTTCGGCGTGACAAATGGCGCCGGAGATTGCGTGCCACGACGGCCCAAAGTCCTTCCGATCGTTCCGTGAAATTGAAACTCGTGCGCCAAAAAGTATCGCGCGCTGATAAATTGAAATGTAATTTTTTGCTCCGCTAAGGTTTCGCGGTTCAGACTGCCGAAATCGGCAGATGCCATAAGGGAACCCGCTTATTCAAAAACGCCAATTTGGCATTCCTTTTGAATTGGATCATGAAGGGAGGGGGCGTTTGGACGTTTCGGGCACGAGTGCGATAAAGGGAATTCCAATAAGATAGATCGTCGATAGCAGCGCAATCGCAATGGGTAAGCTTTCCGTCTTTGCGGAGAGAGCTCCAATGAGAGAGGGCCCAATTGCTCCTAGTACTCGACCTAAGCTGAATGCAAACCCTGATCCAGCGGCTCTAAGCGCGGAGGGAAACAGTTCTGGCAACCAAATCGTGAAAAGGCTGAAAACGCCATTCGTAAAAAAACCAACGGCAGGCAGAAACAAAAAAAAGAGCGACAAACTGTCGAAATGCTGAAGTGCAATCATATAGCTTATCAGAACCGCAACAATCGAGCCCACGAAGAAAAATACCGCAGTCTTGCGACGGCTCCCGAGACGCATTGTGAGCCATGGCACGAGCAGGCAAGCGAGCAGGGTTCCTGCGTTCGTCACAATGCCCGCGAGCGCAGCAACTTGCAGGGCCCGGTCCGGTAAGGCGTTTTCTCCGGCCAGCTTTAGCACTACGACAGTCGGAGCCCAGAAGTTGGAAGACCAAAGGCCGAATATGGCGCATGCTAACATGAGCGTCGACGCCCAGGTTGTTCGCGCAGAGCCGTTCACAAACAATGCGGTAAATTTTTTCGCAGACACACACGCTTTTTTCCGCTCCGGCTCAGGGAAATTCCGGCGCAAGTAGAAGGCGAGGAGCGCGGGGAAAATGCCGACGAAAAACAGGCCGCGCCATCCGAGCGCATGTCCTCCTATAACCACGAGCACCGCCGCGAGGGAGAAACCAATCGGCACAGCAGTATGAAGCCACCCGGCCAACCGCACCCGCTTCTTTTCTGACACTGATTCGTGCAGTAACGGCGTTCCCGCGGCCCATTCTCCTCCAACTCCGAAGCCCGTGAAAAAGCGAAAAATACCGAACATGATTAAATTGCTGGCGAGTCCGCTCGCAGCGGTAAATGTCGAATAGACAAGAACGGTAGCGCAGAGGGTGCGCACGCGCCCGTAGCGATCGGCAATCCATCCCCAAACTGTTGAGCACGCCCAGCCGATCATGAAGACTGAAAATAGAATTCCGGCGTAATAGCCGATATTGGCATGAGTGGCTTCAACGCCGCTTGTTGGAAGCAGCTCGGCAAGGGCGCGAACAACGACATACGTGTAAATGGAGGCGTCGAATCCATCGAGCATCCATCCGAGCCACGTCAGCCAAAATGCTCTTTCGTCTGAAATGGCTGTTCGCCGGTCGATTTGATTTGCGCATCTCATTTCGTCAGGGACTAATGCGTGGGAGCTCCGCGGAACCAACTCGCATCGAAAATCTAAATGCATCCCGCTGAGGCCATTTACGCCATAGACCAGTTGCACACCTTTCTGCGAGGAAGTTATTCGCCGTAAGTGTGAACGATCGAGAATCGATAGTCGGTTCTGTCATGCTCTTAAATACTAATCTTAAAACGCGGAACTACGGATGTCGATAACGAAGCCACCTTTTATTGGGCGCGAAGCGGAGATCGCTGTAGTGGATGAGCTCTTTTCGCACATTGATGAATGCGGGGGTGTTGTACGCATCGTTGGAGAGCCGGGAATTGGAAAATCCACGTTTCTATCGGTTATATGCGAAAGAGCCTGCGAGCGGGGATTTCATGTCTTACAGATAACAGGCATACAATCTGAATCTCATTTGCCATTCGCTGGCCTGCACCAAGCGCTGCATCCCATTATCGGGCAGGCCGACTGCTTGCCGCCGCCGCAAAAAACAGCCCTTCTTTCTGTATTTGGAATGTCGGACGAGGCGGTGCCGCCCGTTCCCAATCTTTTTCTGGTGGCGCTGGCGAGTCTGATGCTTCTTACTGAATGCGCTTCGCGCGTTCCGATTGTTCTGGCAATCGATGACTTCCAATGGCTGGATCAGCCGAGCTATGAAGTTTTTACATTCCTGTCGAGGCGAATACAGTCCGATCCTGTTATTATGCTTGCGGCGTTTCGCGAGGGATTTCCTCATTCACTCGACGAAAATGTGCCATGTATTAAGCTTGCCGAACTCACGGAAGAAGCGTCGGAAAATATTTTACGCGCAGTAGCTCCTTGGCTCAAGACATCCCTGCGTCGGAAATTCGTTCGGCAAGCGGCGGGAAATCCTCTTGCATTGGTGGAGTTGCCCCGAGGCGGAGGAACATCACGCGCGGACGACGCCAGCTATCTTCCTCTGACAGAGCGATTGGAACGCGCGTTCTTTGGGAGAGTCGCCGAGCTTTCTCCACTCACTCGAACATTGCTATATATTGCGGCGGAGAACGATAGTGCATCACTGCCGGAAATCCTTCTCGCTGGAAAAGAGTTGACCGGCGAGAACGTTGA
>CAYYDL010000592.1:0-5408 GCA_964470545.1 uncultured Hyphomicrobium sp.
CTAAAGAGGTGCTGGGAGATCTTGACTGTCGCCCCCCAGCGACGCTGTCGTTAACGACATATGGCTGTCGAATCTTGGCCGCGTCATGACGAAACTTGGCTGAACCAGTGGCCGATGCGAATTTGTGTGCGAGGAAAAGTTCGTCGAATTCGTTCGCGATATTGGCGATTTGAGCATTTATCCTGGCAAACGGAATCGCTTGCGCGGCTTTTGATCAAACCGAGACTTAATTATGGCGGGCGATTTTTCTCCGGCCAATTCTGAGGGTGAGAATGAGTGTGCTTCGCGAAGTTGGTTTTCCGCACAAAAACGATGTGAAAGTCGTATCGAACTGCGTGCTGACGGTCGGCGCGAGCCCTTGGCCATTTGCAACGACCTACGCTTCGGAGATCGAAGCCCATTGGCAAAACGCAAGCGCGGCCAATCCCGCTTATTTCAATGGCATCGTGCATCTCATTGACAATTTGCGAATGGTGGGAAGCGAATTACACGCATCGCTCATTCGAACCGAATTCAAGAATTATCTTTATTGGCGAGCTCTCGGATTTCCCGACGCGGGCGTCATCGACGGCTTCGGTTGCGCGGTCATCCGGTCATCCGATGGACAGTTCATGCTGGCGATACAGCGTCCGGGCCACGTGAACTCGGGTTTCGTCTATCTTCCATCTGGGTTCATCGATGAGCGCGACGTCGGCGCGGATGGGACAATCGACATCGGCGCGAGCGTTACGCGCGAGATCGACGAAGAAATCGGCGAAGCGGGGAACGACCTTCGAAGAGAGGAAGGATTCATTGTCGTGCGTTCGGGAGTACAATTGGGCCTCGCCGTGCCATTCCATGCACCGATGACGGCCGACGCATTCGTCGCGCGCGTCGGGGATCATAACGCGCGATCGGACGATCCGGAGCTCGAGGCCGTCATCCCGGTAGGCTCTCTGGACGATCTCCAAGATCTGAAGATGCTGCCCTACGCGCGCGCACTCCTCGAGGCACTTTTGGCCGCGCATTGAGGAGCCAGCCGGAATTGAAAAAGGGCTTGGCGAGAGCGGAGCCTTGCCGCATGGTGCGGCCGCTCGCGCGGGACCTTCGCTGCGCAGATGACAGTGGGGAGACTGGCGCGCAATGGCGCTTACCTATCATATCCTGGATGTTTTCACGGAGCGACCCTTCGGCGGCAATCCCCTTGCCGTCGTGCTCGGGGCGGACCGACTGAACACTTCAGAAATGCAAACGATCGCCCGGGAGTTCAATCTCTCGGAAACTGTGTTCGTCATGACATCGACCAGTCCCGGACATACCGCGCGCATTCGTATCTTCACGCCGAGCCGGGAGTTGCCTTTTGCAGGACATCCGACGCTCGGCACGGCGGTGCTGTTAGCTGAACTGCGGGGGGCGCCCGGGAATAACCATAACGACGCAATCATTGCGCTCGAGGAAGAGGTCGGCAGCATTCGCGTCGGTGTGCGAATGCGCGGCGGGGCAGCGGCCTTCGGCGAGTTCGATGCGCCGAAAATCACGAATGCAGTCGAGACGCTGTCGGAACCCGAGCAGATCGCTGCGTCGGTCGGGCTCATTCCAGCGGAGATCGGTTTTGAAAATCACAAGCCGACGCTGATCCGTGGTGTGCCCGTCTTTGCATTCGTTCCGATTGCCAATCTTGAAGCCATGGCAAAGGTCAGGATAGCGCCACAGCACTGGGCGCGGGCGTTTACGGACAAGGGCATCATGGGTGTCTATCTCTACACCCGCCAATGCGTGCGCACGCAATCGGCGTTTCACGCACGCATGTTCGCACCCGATATCGGCGTGCCGGAGGATCCGGCAACAGGATCGGCGGCGGCGAGCTTCGCCTACGTCGTCCAGTCGTTCGACGCCCTGCCCGACGGCACGCACAAGCGGCAGATCGAGCAGGGCTTCGAGATGGGCCGGCCGAGCGCCATAACTTTGACGATGGCGGTCGAGCGCGGCAAGCTCGATGGCGTCCGGATTGGCGGTTATGCGGTCCGTGTTGCCGAAGGCGTGCTTATGATCTAGCGGACGGCCTCAGCTGCGATGCGGCAGCATGCGCACGAGCGTGTTGTCGCGAAATACGTAATGGTGACTCAGCGCGGCGAGGGCGTGCAGGCCGATGACGTAGTAAAGTACGTTGCCCAGGAACTCGTGAACTTCTTCCAGATTGTGAGCGAGGTCCTTGTCCTCGGCGACGATTGGCGGAAGAGAAAGGCCGTAGAACGGCACCTCGTGCCCGCTGGCGCTGACCATTACCCAGCCAAGGAGGGGCATCCCAATCATGGCCGCATAGAGCGTCAGATGCGTCAGGTGCGCGAGAGCGGTCTGCCAGACGCGTGGCGCGGGGATGATTGCCGGTGTCGGGCTTTTGGCGCGGATCGCAAGCCGGACAAGCACTAGCAGGAGAACGGTGATGCCCAGCATCATGTGAAGAGAAGTGAGGATGGCGCGCGTTTCGCTGCCCTTAGGGTAGTAACCCTTCAGTTCGATCGCGGCAAAGACAGCGGCGATCAGCAGGACCATGATCCAGTGGAGCGTAATGAGGCCTCGACTGTAAGTGGCGGCAGTGGACGGGGGATTTACTGCTGTAGTCACCAATCTTCTCCATTCAGCGATTTCAGCCGGATTCTGCCCAGTACCGCTCATGGCGAATTGAGGCTGATCAATGATGTCTCACGTGCAAATGATTCCGAAGTTCGGATTGTGGAAGGTGCAAGACGCGCCCTATACGGCCTCGGGAAACCGCCGCCGGGGCCGGATTTTAGGACGGGTACGACCGCGCGACCGCGGGTCAGCTTGATTTTCCCCGGCAAGATCGGTTATTGACCTCGGACTGGGCTTTCGGCCGGTTTTTTCGTGGATTTGATGCCTTCATGGCGTGCGCGACCGACATCGCCGTTTCTATTGCGCCTCAGAGGAGCACGCGCGGCGGCTCTTTTGCGCCCAAGCTCCTGCTTTCGCTCCTCCTTATCGGCCCCTGGGCCGCATGACACCCGGCTGTCCGCTGGGTTGGTGCCCAGGGGATCGGACGGCACGATTTAGAGCATGAAAGCGACGAGTGGCGCACCGACGAGGTCGCCCGGCAAAGGATGAGAAGCAGATGACCTCCAGAACCCAAGACGCGCCGGCGGAGCCGAAGCGCGACGACGATCAAATCGTTATTTTCGATACAACTCTGCGCGACGGCGAGCAGTGCCCCGGAGCGACGATGACCTTCGAGGAGAAGCTCCAGGTCGCGGAGCTTCTCGATTCGATGGGTGTCGACGTCATCGAGGCCGGTTTTCCGATCGCGTCGGAAGGCGACTTCGAGGCCGTCACCGAGATCGCCAAGCTCGCAAAGCAGTCGGTCATCTGTGGGCTTGCGCGGGCGAACTTCACTGACATCGACCGTGCGGGCGAAGCCATCAAGCCGGCGAAGCGCGGCCGTATCCACACGTTCATCGGAACGTCGCCGCTTCACCGTCAGCACCAGCTGCAGCTCAACCAGGAGCAGGTCTATGAGCGCGTCGTCGCCTCCGTGACGCGGGCGCGCGGCTACACCGACGATGTCGAGTGGAGCGCGATGGACGCGACGCGGACCGAACGCGACTATCTCTGCCGCGTCTGCGAAGCCGCGATCAAGGCGGGCGCGACCACGATCAATATTCCCGATACCGTCGGTTACGCTCTGCCAGAGGAATATTTCGATCTCATCAGGATGCTGAAGACGCGCGTTCCGGGCATGGACAAGGTCGTCATCTCGACCCATTGCCATGACGACCTGGGTCTCGCGGTCGCGAACTCGCTCGCCGGTATTCGTGCAGGTGCGCGGCAGATCGAATGCACGATCAACGGTCTCGGCGAGCGGGCGGGCAACGCAGCGCTCGAAGAGATCGTGATGGCGATCCGCACGCGCCACGATCTGCTCGCCTATCACACCGGCATTCAGACCGAGATGCTGTCGCGCGCATCGAAGCTCGTCTCGGCGGTGACGAACTTCCCGGTGCAGTACAACAAGGCGATCGTCGGCCGGAATGCATTCGCGCACGAGAGCGGCATTCATCAGGACGGCGTCCTGAAGAACACCGAGACGTACGAAATCATGACGCCTGAGTCCGTCGGCGTGAACAAGTCGTCGCTCGTGATGGGCAAACACTCGGGCCGCGCCGCGTTCAAATCGAAGCTGAAGGAACTCGGCTACAACCTCGGCGACAACGCGATGGAGGATGCCTTCAATCGCTTCAAGGCGCTCGCGGACCGCAAGAAGCACATCTACGACGAGGACATCGAAGCGCTCGTGGATGAGGGCGTTGCGCACATGAACGATAACGTGAAAGTTTCGGCGCTCACCGTCATCGCGGGAACGATGGGCCCGCAGACGGCGACGCTGACGCTCGACATCGACGGACAGCCGAAAACGGTGCAGAGCGTCGGCAATGGTCCTGTCGATGCAACGTTCAATGCCATCAAGCAGCTCTTACCGCACAATGCGCGGCTCGATCTCTACCAGGTGCATGCCGTGACGGAAGGAACGGATGCGCAAGCGGAGGTCTCCGTCCGCCTAGAGGAAGACGGCCGGGTCGTGACCGGTCGCTCCGCCGATCCTGATACGCTCGTTGCGTCGGCGCGCGCCTACGTCGCGGCGCTCAACAAGCTCGTCGTGAAGCGGCAGAAAACGGCGCAGGCTCAACAGGCGTTCTAGACCCGTTTTTGTGGACCTTTTGCCGGGGTAGCGTGCCACAATCTTTGCATGCTACCTCGTTCCTGCCTGTGTGTGTATGTATACGTGGCCCGTGACCGGTAACCATTCGGGCACTCGCCTCGCTGTCGGCGCCCGGCGACCTTGATTAACGCCGAACGTACCATAAGCTGGGACGACATGGAGTGGGCCGGATACACCGAATGTTTGGGCTAGGCGTCAGAAACGTACTCTCCGACAGCATTGCCATCGATCTCGGCACCGCGAACACGCTCGTCTACGTCGCGGGTCGTGGCGTCGTTCTGAACGAGCCGTCTGTCGTCGCCATTCGTTCCAAGGGCGGCGTGCGCGATGTGCTGGCCGTCGGTGAGAAGGCCAAGCAGATGCTGGGCCGGACGCCGGAAAGCATCGAGACGATCAGGCCGTTACGCGACGGTGTCATCGCCGACTTCGTTGCGACGGAAGAAATGCTCCGGCAATTCATCGGCCGAACGAAATCGCTCGTGGAATTCATCCGCCCGCGCATCCTGATTTGCGTGCCGGCTGGCGCGACGCCGGTCGAACGTCGTGCCGTCTACGAAACTGCGATTTCCGCGGGAGCACGCAAGGTTTTCTTGGTTGAAGAACCCGTCGCGGCCGCCATCGGCGCTGGGCTGCCGATCGACGAACCCAAAGGATCCATGGTTGTCGATATCGGTGGCGGCACGACGGACGTTGCGGT
>CAYYDL010000593.1:0-2289 GCA_964470545.1 uncultured Hyphomicrobium sp.
TCCGTCGGCTTCGGCAGAGCGACGGTACGCGTGTTGCGGGGGTTCATGTGCTCATTGAAAGCTTTGATGCACGAACCTTTGCCTGACCCGTCGCGTCCTTCGTAGAGGCAGAGGATGCGGTTGCCGACCTTCAGATTGTACTTCTGCAGTTTCATCAGCTCAATCTGGAGGGCGAGAAGCTGCTTTTCGTACTCATCACGTTTGAGACGCTTGTCGTAGGGATATCCACCCGACCGCATTGCTGCGTCCTCGATCGCCTTCGGAAGCTTCGGGTCTTCGAGCGAAAAGTCTTTTGGCAACGACGCGGAACGTTGCGATGCTCCTTCGCTATCGTCCTGATCATCGTGGCGAGAGATTGCGGTCGCGGCGTCGTCCGGAAGAGGCGCTATGTCGAGATGCTCGCGCTTTTTATCCTTGTGTTTGTTCTTGGCCATTTCGCATCTCCGCCCGCGTTGCGGGGCACGTGCAGCCTACCACGCTCTCAGCGTGAGGGCGCAATCCGCGCGGCTCATGGTCAACGGAGGCGTGTGGGCATAGGAAAGCCAGCAATCGCCCCCGCGACTGCTGGCTTTCCTCGTCTTCCGCCGGTCCTGCCCCCCAGCCGACCGGCGGACAATTCCCTTAAGCGCGCTGCTTGGGATCCGATCCCGCAACGGCGGGAGCCGGAAGGCTCGTCGCGACCGGGGTCTCGACTTCGGTGCGTTCGCGGCGGCGTGGCGCCACAGGCTGGAAGGCGCGACGCGCGTGCACCTCGCAGTACGGCAGCAGAGGCACCTTCGTGCGCCCGCAGAAATGGAATTCCGGCGTCTGCGGATCACCGATCGGCCAACGGCAGCTGCATTCGCTCAAGGTTTGAATGGTCTTTCGCTCGGCGAGCGGAATTTCGATCTCCTCCGCAGGCGCCACGTAAGCTTCGGCGTCCATATAGAGAGCGCGCACGGCCGGGTTGCCGGTTTGTGCGAAGCGTGGTTTTACCGGCCGCTTCACGCTGGCCATTCGCGTTCGCGGGCGGTGTGATTTCATCCGCGAGGTGGTTGCGCGGCCGGAAAGCCCGAGCCGGTGAACTTTGCCGATGACGGCATTGCGCGTCACGCTGCCAAGGCGTCCGGCGATCTGGCTCGCGCTTAGTCCCTCCGACCAGAGCCTTTTCAAAAGCTCCACGCGCTCATCAGTCCAAGACATGCGTCGATTGCTCCCTCTCGAGCCGCATCAGCGGCGAACACCCCCCGGTGCCCGCAGTTATCCAGCCGCAATCGAACCCATGCCGGCGCGCGCAAGAGAACGCGACACACGGCGAAGGACGACGGTCCCGACCGGTTACAAACGCAAGAAAACTTGAGGAGACGCACAACAGATACGCGCGTAAGACGCGGGCGATCGCCAACTGGCAGTTGCCCAATGCGCGGTCGGGGCCGATACACAACCGACGAAAGAGCGGCTGGCGCCGCCATGTCTCGTGGCCCGACAGGTAGAGATTACAACATGCTGAATCCCGCCTACAAGCCGGAGCTTGAAACTTAGGGGTATTGACAGGAAAAAGTTGCGACTGGGCCACAGACGATTCGCGCCTGGGGATATGTGCTTTTTCGGTGCATCCGGTGGGTCGATTCAACCGCTGGCAGGTGGCGTTTGGTACCCGGTCATCCATCTCCGGCGGAAGTCAGGGCTTTCATTGACAGGAGACGCCTCAGGAGGTATCAGGGGTTGTGATCGAGCCGCCGGAACCGGGCGGCTTTTTGATTTTCTGCTCAGGGTTATCCACGCGCCATGTCCCCTTCCCCCGCTGCGCTGGGGAAAGCTCCCCGTAGCGCTTCAGACACAGCCGGACCATCGGCTGCCGTGATGGGCACCTATGCTCGTCAGGACATTATCTTCGTTCGCGGAGAGGGATGCTGGCTGACCGCAGAGACCGGGGAGCGCTATCTCGACTTCGGCTCGGGTGTCGCGGTCAACGCGCTCGGACATGCCCATCCGCAGCTCGTCGCAGCGCTCAAGGCCCAGGCCGAGAAACTTTGGCATACGTCCAACCTCTATCGCATCGAGGGACAGGAAACGGTCGCGGAGAAGCTGACACGGCTGACGTTCGCTGAGCGGGTTTTCTTTTGCAATTCCGGAGCAGAAGCCTGCGAGGGCGCCATCAAGGTGGCGCGGCGCTATCATTATGTGTCCGGGCGGCCCGAGCGGCAGCGCATCATCGCGTTCCGTGGTGCCTTTCATGGCCGGACGCTGGCAACGCTCGCTGCGGCGGGCAACGAAAAATATCTCGAGGGCTTCGGGCCGGCGGCCGGC
>CAYYDL010000594.1:0-5438 GCA_964470545.1 uncultured Hyphomicrobium sp.
TTCTATTGCCAATTCTTCGGTGCGCGCATTCACGCGTTCCTCCAAAGAGCGGTTAGCCGATCTCAGCGTCAATGCCGTGAGCTCAAGCGCAGCCACTCTCTGGCGCTCGCGGATGAGTGCAACAAGCGCCAGAGCCGCACAGGCAAGAAGGGTCGCCAGCATCGCGGCAAGAAGCCACGAGCTTTGCGATTGGAATTGCCGCAGTCGCCGACTGAAGAGTATCTGCTCTTGCTGCTTGGCAGCGGAAATCTGGTTCCGCAGGCGGTCCATGATTTCGATCCCGCCGTCATCCGCGAATACCCGAGCGCTGGAACCCCTATCGACGCTGCCGACCGCAGCGAGGGACTTCTCGATGGCCGCTATCCGCTCCTTCATTGTTTTATGAATGGCTTCAATGAGAGCGGCCTGTGCGACGTGACCATCCACGAGACGGATGAGATCGTTATGTATGAGTACAACAGAACCTTTCGCGGCTTCATAGGGTTCGAGAAAGCGGCTGTCCTTCGTGAGAAGATAGCCGAGTTGGCCGTTTTGAAGATCTTGTGCAGCGCTCAACCACTTTGTGAGTTCCTGCTGCACGATGAGCGTATGATTTACCCGGTCAGCGGCTTTGACCGTCCATCGCCAGGCGACGATCGCTGCCAAGCCCGATAGAACGGCTACCGCGACCCATATGAGAAGCGTCCTAGTGGCACTCCCCGAAAAGAGTGCAAATTTTCGTGGTTGATTGAAGCGAAGCATGACAACAGCAGCATACACGAGAATCCCGGCGGAATACCACGGCGAACGATCCGCTCAACTGCTCGCCAAATCTGATGTTCTCAATGAATGCATCGGACGCGCCGCTTGCCTAATGCAACGTCAGCGCGGCCGAGCGATTTTCTCAGTACGTAATTAAGTCCGCCCCAGTGTGCGTTCGAGCGACTCACGCGCTACGTGATGAATCCCAGGTGCTTGCGGAACCTCTAACCTGCTATCGCGTTTTGATGATGTGACCGTGCCCACTACTCCCTCCACTCCCCCCGTGGCCCAGGGTACGGCATCGCTTAGAAGAGTTCGCGTCGCTTCCCCCCGAGCGGCGCGAACTCTGCGTTTTCGGCCTCGATTGGTCTCTCGGATTATCGGCCGCGGCTTCACGCACACACGAAAAGCTGTCGGAACTTCACATTGGGCGTGCACGTTTCACGGGCAGCTGAATGTCAGCCAGCGGCCGGAGTTTTAAATGGGAAACCTACTGCACTATGCGATCGTATTTTTGATCGTCGCCATTGTTGCAGCCGCGCTCGGTTTCGGCGGAGTTGCGGGAACCGCAATGGAAGGCGCGCGTCTCATTTTCTGGGTCGCGATCGTTTTGTTCGTCGTAGCAATCGTCGCGAATTTTCTTCGACGGGCGTGAACCGCCGACCAAAATCGTTCGCACCGTTTCAACGTAAGGAGAGATAGATGGACTGGAATCGCATCGAAGGAAATTGGAAGCAGTTCACCGGCAAAGCCAAGGCCCAGTGGGGCAAGCTTACGGACGATGACCTGCAGGTTATCAACGGCCGGCGCGAACAGCTCGAAGGCAAGCTCCAGGAGCGATATGGTTACGGCAAGGACCAAATCCGCAACGAGGTAGACAACTGGCTTTCCTCGTTTTGACGAAAGCATTTTACTCAATCTATTTTCGAGCGGCTGGGGCCAGTCCCCGGCCGTTTTTTTCACCACTCCAGCGCCATAGCCCACTCGATTGCGAGCGGAACGAATAATCACGCCTGACGATTGACGAACAGGATCCAGCAAGGAGAGACAGCATGAAAAAGCTCGCTCCTAACCCAGGCACACTGGCTGCAGGCTTGGCGATCGCACCCGTGGCGGCAACTACGTCCGCCTACGCTGCGTCGTTCACAGCAACGCAGTCTGCAGACGAGCACGGTACCGCAAGCATCATCAACCTTCCCGTGGAGAACTTGAGCGGCGAGAAACTCGGAACTATCAATTCTCTCGTCCTCGACGATACCGGAAAAGCACGTATCGCTGTGATCGGTATCCGCGCACTGCTTGGAGAGAAACTTGGAGAGAAAAGTGTCGGCATCCCATTCACCGAGCTGAACTTCGGTAAGAAAAACGGTCGAAGGGTTGCGATCGTAAACGCAACGAAGGACGATCTCGCCAGCGCTCAGAAATACGTCTGGAGCGAGAAATCCACCGCACAGAGACTCGAAGTCCGCGTCACGCCTTTGAAGAAGGGAAAAAGGAGCGACATCCGCGTGAGCTAAAGCAATCGATTTAAGGAAAGAGGGCGATTACGACGCCCATCCTTAAGCCGCACGCTGACCCGCTTTTTTCGACCTGAGACCGAAGAATAGAGACTGACTGATCATCGCCTTCACAACAGCCGGCTCAAAGGGTTTTGTGATAAGGAAGACGGGCTCTGGTTTGGTGCCGGTCAGCAGGCGCTCCGGAAATGCCGTAATAAAGATGACCGGCACGCTGATCGATTCGAGGATCTCGTTCACCGCTTCGAGCCCTGAGCTTCCGTCCGCAAGGTGAATATCGGCGAGCACGAGCGAAGGTGCCCTCTTCGCCACTTCGGCCACGGCTTCCTCATGCGTGCGCGCAACGCCCTGGACTCGATGTCCAATGTCGACAACAAGCGCTTCGAGATCCATCGCGATAAGCGGCTCGTCTTCGATGATCAGCACATCGGCAGAGAGCTGCTCGGCGATTTCCGCACCGGCCATTTGCAAAAGCTCGGTGATGTGCGCCGGTGTGACGTCCAGGACCTGCGCGGCTTCCGCCGTTGAAAACCCTTCGACAGAAACGAGCAGAAAAGCCTGCCGAGGGAGCGGCGTGATCGATTCCAGCCGTCGCTCCGGAAGGGGTTTATCGAGCTGTGCCGCCTCATCGGACGTGCGATTGACCGCAAGCGAATTCCAGATCTTTGTGAAGGCACGATAAAGCGCAACTCGTGGCGCGATAGATTTATCGAAGGCTTCCGAATCCTCGATAAGGGCCTCAAGCACGGCGGCCACGTAATTGTCCCCTGCTGACTGGCTGCCGGACAGCGACCGGGCATAGCGGCGGAGATAGGGAAGATGGGGGGCGATGGATTCCGCAATCGACATTGTGCACCTCGTAAGCTCATTGTTTGGCGAGACGGCAAAATGCGCTCGACGAGCACATATTCATCTCAGTGAAGGCCTTACGTTCGTGTATATTTGCTCCGCCTGCATTAAGCAGCGGAATGGCATTTTTCACCCTCGGCTAACCGCTCGCGTGATACCGGCGAATTCGCCGTTCGGACTGAAATTCTCCCCCTCCTGAAAGCCGAGAGCCTTGTTCAGGGCAACGCGCGCTCGATTGACCCTGCTCTTGACGGTGCCAACCGCCGCGTTCGTGATTTCGGCGGCCTCTTCGTACGAAAACCCCTCGGCGCCGACGAGAAGAAGGACTTCCTTCTGATCGTCACTTAAGCTGCCAAAGGCCTTTTTGAAATCCACGAGATCCATATGGACATGCTGCTCGGGAAGGACGGACATCCGTTCCGCAAGCGCACCATCGGCGTCCTCGACCTCGCGACGACGCTTGCGAAGTTCCGAAAAGTAGGTGTTCCGCAGGATCGTAAATAGCCAAGCTTTCAGATTCGAGCCCTTTTCGAATCCGTCGAGATTTGACCAAGCCTTAACGAGTGTGTCCTGAACGAGATCGTCCGCGCGCGTCGGATCTCCGCAGAGGGAGTTTGCGAACGCCCGGAGATTCGGAACTGTACCGATCAACAAAGCTTCCAGATCGTCGTCACGTCTTGTCACGACCGTCCCCCTCCCTGCTCGTCCTCCCGCTGCTTCAGCTTTTGCAGCAGGGCGACGAACCTGTCAGGGACAGGCTCATTAATGAGCTCGATATAAGCTTCCCGCAGACGCTGTCCGATCTGGCCTTGGAGCTCGACCGGCAAGGGTGCCTGCATAGTGGCTGAATCCCCCCGCTTGGGGTCACTGCTAGTGCCCATCACCAAAAAACCTTAGTTACGGAATCCGTAGTAACTTTCCCTTTGCTCTGGAGTTCCCAGCGGACCATGCAGCTCTAAATGCGCAACGTTCCAAAAAGTTCCGGCAGCTGAATGACGGCACGGGTTGGCTGAGAGCTTATTCCGGAAATAACCCTCCGCAGAGGGTTCGACTGGCCTAGTTGCCGATATAATGAAAAAATGATCCTGTTGCATGTCCGCGGCGGCTGCCACTGTTCTGAATTGCTTCGCCGTCCGAATTCTGCACCTTGAATAGGGGCGCATCTGGCGAAGAGAGAACACGCGCATAATGAAATTCATGTCCCACCATAACATCGCCAGGAACACCGAGCGGACAGGCTTGGAGAAGCTCCGCCCGCCGATACCCGAGGGTCATCTTTCGCGTCGCAAAAGATGTCTCGAGACCCAGCAGCCCAAGCATTTCGTGCCTTGAGCCGTCAGCATCAACAAGGCCCGCCCCAAGCACCATATAGCCACCACACTCACCATGAACGGGACGTGACTGGGCAAATTCCAAAGTCGCCGACTTGAACCGGCGAGCATTTGCCAGCTTTCCGGCATGCAGCTCGGGATACCCGCCGGGCAGCCAGACGACGTCAGCCGCAGGATCAGGCGGTTCATCCGCAAGCGGAGAAAACGGGATAATTTCCACACCGGCCTCGCGCCAACCGGCAAGAAGGTGCGGATAGACGAACGAGAAGGCCGCATCCCTTGCGAGCGCGATCCGCTGCCCCGGCGGATTCACCCCCGCTCGATTGGAGAAGCGAAGCATTCCCGGCTTTGCGAGCGCCAGAATTCCATCGATGTCGACATTGGCCTCGATAAAATCCGCAAGCGCATCAAGGCGGCATTCGATTTCTGCCGTTTCTTCCGCCTGCACCAGGCCGAGATGGCGCTCCGGCAGGATGACGGCTTTCTCGCGCGGCAAGGCTCCGACGACCTGAAAGCCCGCAGACACCAGGGCATCAGTTGCAAATCGCACATGCCGCGCGCTCCCGGCTCTGTTCAGGATGACGGCTCCGATCGTCACCCCATCCCGAAACCTCTGGAAACCGCGCGCGACGGCAGCCGCCGTCTGCGATTGCCCGGAAATGTCGAGCACGAGGACCACGGGCCAACCCGTCTTTGCCGCCAGATCGGAGCTCGCCCCGTTGCCCCAATATCCGGGTTGCGAAACCCCGTCGAAAAGCCCCATCAGCGCTTCGCACATGACGATATCCGCGCCCGATGCCGCACCCGCGAGGATGCCCGCTGCATGATCCCAGCGCATCGCCCAGCTATCGATGTTGAAAGAGGTTCTGCCGGCGGCGACTGCATGAAACGCCGGATCAATGTAATCGGGACCGCACTTGAATGGCTGGACGACATGGCCACGCCGCGCAAGGGCGCGCAACAAACCCAGCGTTACCGTCGTTTTACCGGAACCCGAACG
>CAYYDL010000595.1:0-6612 GCA_964470545.1 uncultured Hyphomicrobium sp.
AGGAGGTCGAAGCGATCGTCACGGAGGTCGGGCGCACGATTCCGGGCGACCATTTGGGCATTCACGCGCACAACGACACCGAACAGGCGGTGGCCAATTCTTTCGCTGCCGTCCGCGGCGGCGCGCGCCAGATCCAGGGCACGTTGAACGGCATCGGCGAACGCTGCGGCAACGCCAACCTGACCTCGATCATCCCGACGCTGCTGTTGAAGAGCGAGTTCGCGGACTATTTCGAGACTTCCGTCACGCCTGAGAAGCTCCGCACGCTGACACACGCCAGTCGCGTCCTGGACGAACTTCTGAACGAGGCGCCGAACCGACACGCCCCCTATGTCGGCGAGAGCGCTTTTGCGACAAAGGCCGGCATCCATGCCTCCGCGCTTCTGAAGGAGCCCGAAACCTACGAGCACGTGCCGCCCGATAGCGTCGGCAACGAAAGGCGCATTCTCGTCTCGAAGCAGGGCGGGCGCTCGTCGCTGACGTCGGCGCTCGAACGGCTCGGTCTGCCGTCCGACAAGGATGATCTTCGTGTCCAAGCGCTTCTTGATGAGGTCAAGGCGCGCGAGGACCAGGGCTATTCCTATGAAGCCGCCGAAGCGTCGTTCGAGCTTCTTGCCCGTCGCGCGCTCGCGACAGTGCCACGCTATTTTTCCGTCGATAATTTCCGCGTGACGGTCGAGCGCAATGGGGAACGTTCAAAGTCGCTCAACGGCACCGTTTCGCAAGCCGTCGTCACCGTCTCGATCGCCGGGGACAAGGAAGCGCTTGTATCTGTCGGCGAAGGCAACGGCCCGGTGAACGCGCTGGACAAAGCGCTGCGCAACGATCTCGGCCGCTATCAGAAGCACATCGAGAACGTCGAACTCGTCGACTATAAGGTGCGCATCCTCACGAAGACGCACGACGGCGGCACCGCCTCCATCACTCGCGTTCTCGTCGAAAGCCAGGACACCGAAACGGGCGAACGCTGGACGACCGTCGGCGTTTCGCCGAACATCATCGACGCCAGCTTCGAAGCGCTGCTCGATTCGATTAACTACAAGCTTCTGAGGGATAACGCCCGAGCCGCCTGAACTGGATGGCGCAGCGGCGTTAGATCCAGCTTTGGCCATCGCGAGCCAAACATCCTTCGGGCGGCTGTGCATTGGGAAAGTTTTTGCGCAGCTTATCGCATCCCCATTTGCGGATCGGCGCGGGCAAGGCGCTGTTGATCTGGATTCCGATCTCATCGTATGGGCTGGTCGTATTCGTCACGTAGCTGTACCAGCGCTGACCGAAGAGGACCACTCCGGCGACAAGGGTGATAACGAAGATACGTGCTAGTCTGCGCATGCGTCTGATCCCCGCGAATCTGCGAAGCATCCGCCATGCGGCGCGAATGTGTCGAGGTCGCGACGTAATCTGCCCACTGTAATCCTCGGCTGTATTGGTTCAGCGCGCAATCGTCGCTCCCGCACGAATCTCCTCATCCGGCGTCCGCCCATTTTCTCCCACGGGGGAAGACACCAGAGGCTCTGTCCGAGGCCAGTACCCGCGCAATTCGAGCGATGCGTCTGCCGCCGCCTTGGAAGATGTCTTTCCTCTCCCGGAACGGGAGAGGATGCCGAAGGGCAGGTGAGGGACTTTTATCACCCCCCTGCGATCGCCCCGACGATGAGGAAGGGCTGCGATCCGCGAACGACGTCATCCGGCAGGAGGGCATCCGGCGCATCGTGCGAGAGATCGCGCTGGCACGCGAAGAATCTCAGAAACGGCCGTCGCCGTTGCGTCTGCTGATCGCGGATCGTGCCGCGGAGGACCGGATAGCTTTGCTCGAGCGCATCGAGAAGAGCGCGCTGCGTCACGGCTCCATCGATCTCAAGCGTGACCTCGCCGTTGATGGCAGCGTGCTTTCTGAGGTGCGACGGCAGGACGACACGAATCATGCAAGCGTTTGAACCTCGACCGAAAGCACGGGCGGAAGATCGCGCACGATGGCGTCCCACGTATCGCCCGCGTCGGCAGACCCATAGACTTGTCCGCCGGTCGTGCCGAAATAGATGCCGCACGAGTCGAGCGTATCGACCGCCATCGCGTCGCGCAGAACGTTCACGTAGCAATTGGATTGCGGCAAGCCGCTGCTCAGCGGTTCCCAATCGTTGCCCCCCGTTCGGCTGCGCCAGACGCGGAGCCGCCCGTCGAGGGGGAAATGTTCAGAGTCGCTCTTGATCGGCACGACATAGATCGTGTCGGGCTCGTGCGCATGGACGTCGATAACGAAGCCGAAGTCGGTGGGGAGATTGCCGCTGACTTCATGCCAGGAATTTCCGGCATCGTTTGAGCGCATCACATCCCAATGCTTCTGCATGAAAAGCACCTCGGGCCGCGAGCGGTGCATGGCAATCCGATGAACACAATGGCCGACCTCAGCGTTCGGGTCGGGAATATATTCGGACTTTAGTCCCTGATTGATCGGCCGCCAAGTCTCGCCGCCGTCGTCTGTACGGAAGGCACCGGCAGCGGAAATCGCGATGAAGATGCGCTTCGCATCTTGCGGATCGAGAAGAATGGTATGCAGGCACATGCCGCCTGCACCCGGTTGCCAGCGCGACCCCGACCCGTGGCCGCGAAGGCCAGACAATTCCGCCCAGGACTTTCCCCCGTCCTTCGACTGGAACAGGGCGGCATCCTCGACACCAGCATAGACCTTATCTGGATCGGAAAGTGACGGCTCGATATGCCAGACGCGCTTGAATTCCCACGGATGGGGCGTCCCGTCGTACCACTGATGCGTGCCGGGAACGCCATCGTAGGCGAACGAATTATCGACCGCTTCCCAGCTTTTGCCCCCATCGTCAGAGCGCTGGATCTGCTGCCCGAACCAGCCGCTGGATTGCGAGGCATAAATCCGCTTCGGATCGGCGGGCGAGCCCTTGAGATGATAGATCTCCCAACCCGCGAAATGCGGACCGCTCACGTCCCACGATTTCCGGTTTCCGTCGGATGTCAGAATGAATGCGCCCTTTCGAGTTCCAACCAGCACACGCACGCTCGTCATGTCGCCTCCCATTATGCTCGCGCGGCAAACAGGCGATTATCGGTGCAATAATGGCCAATTCCCGTTTGCCCTCGAGCGAAGGACGAACGAAGCGGCGATATACCGACAGGCTTCACCGAAAAAAGAATTGAACGGTTTTCTCAAATGTCATCCTCGACACCTCGAGGAGGATCGATCCAAATATCACGTCATCCCGGCCTCTGTCGGCATGAGCGATTACGGGGGCAAGTTCAAGCGACGTTGAGCGGCGCCGTCGCGACCACGGAAACACCGTGATCATCGGTCCAGGTGACCTCGATCACTCCGGGGCCTGGAACGCGCATCTCGAACGCGAGATACGGATTGGCAGAAATCCCGGGCCCGAGTTCGGCGCGAAACACTTCATTGCCATCGAACTTCGCAATGAAGGAATTTATGATGTCGCGCGGAATAGGGTTGCCGTTCTTGTCGTGGCGATTGCCCGTTTCCATCACATGACGGATGAGCGTCTTCACCTCGATGACGTCACCGGCCTTGATGGTATCCGGAAGCTTGATGCGAGGACCAGTCGCAGTCATCGTCCGTACTCCTCAAATCCCGCATCCGCCGATCGTGACCTTGACCCGTGTCGTCGAAATGAGCATGTCGCCGCCGGAAAGCGCAGCGAGCACAACCACATCTTGCGTCTTTGCCAAACGCATCCGGCTCTGAACACGCGCAATTGCGTTGATTGGTGAGAGATGGAACGTCGCGACATGCGCATGCGGATTGGCGGTCGACAGCAAATGGATCGCCGTGACGTGATCCGCATCCGTCATCGGGCTGTCGACGGCAATGGTAATCGGCACAAAATTGCCGTTGTCAGCCGTCTCGGGAAGGTCGACGGTGATCTTGCCTTGAACCGGCGTCGCACTGCCGACGATCTTCGCGAAATCGTCTTTGAAGTCCTGGCTCGGCACGAATTCAGCGGCGGGTGTTAGACCATCCGCTCGCGCGAGAAAGGGCGCGAACCCGATCGTGGCCGCTCCGGCCATAACGAACGAACGCCGGCTCAGGACGAAATAATCGATCCGGTCTTGCACGCGCGCTGCCTCGTATCGCGAATGATAAGTCGCGAAGTATATAGGACGGCACCAAACTACTCCCAACCTTACCATTTATTTTCCTGACATGACCAACGTCCCATGGCAAATGTCCGGAAAAACCGGCGTTAAAAACGAGAAGTAGCCGCATGAGCGCGCGCGGAAATCGGGGGAAGCCAATGACCGGAATTACGCGCCGTGAGTTCAACCTGTTGGCGGCCGCGGGCGCGAGCCTCGCCTCTATGTCCGAGTTGCCTCGGCCCGCGCTTGCGGCGGGGCCTGCGAAGGTCGTGATCATCGGCGGCGGGCCCGGCGGCGCAGCCGTCGCGAACCGCTTGAAATCAGCTGACGCGAACCTCAACGTCACGCTCATCGAGCCGAAGGTCAAATACACGACTTGCTTTTATTCAAATCTTTATCTCGGCGGCTTTCGCTCGTTCCAATCGATCACCCACGATTATGAGGGCGTGAAGAAGCGCGGCATCACCGTCCTGACCGACACCGCGACGGGCATCGACACGACCTCGAAGAAAGTGACGCTCGCCAAAGGATCGCCGCTGACCTACGACCGCCTCGTCGTTGCGCCCGGCATCGACTTCAAATGGGACGCCATCGAAGGCTATTCGCCGGAAGCCGCCAAGATCATGCCGCACGCTTGGCAGGGTGGCGAGCAAACGTGGCTCTTGAAAGAAAAGCTGCTCGCGCTTCCCGACGGCGGCCTCGTCGTCATGGCCGTGCCGCAGAACCCGTATCGCTGTCCGCCCGGGCCATACGAGCGCGCCTGCATGATCGCGCATTTCCTGAAGACGAAGAAGCCGAAGGCGCGGCTTGTGCTGTTCGACGCGAAGAAGACGTACTCTAAGCAGGCCGTCTTCGAGGAAGCCTTCACCGAGTATTACAAGGACATCGTCGAGATCAATCTGACGAACGAGATCGACGATTTCTCTGTCATCAAGGTCGATGCGAAGACAGGCGTCGTTACAACGAAAGCGGGGCGCACTGAGCGCGCCGCCCTGGCCAACATCATCCCGCCCCAGAAGGCGGGCGCGATCGCCGCCAGCGCTGGTCTGACCGAAGGTGACTGGTGCCCGGTGAATCCAGAGAATTTCACATCGACCAAAGCGAAGGACGTCTATGTCCTGGGCGATGCATCGATTGCGAATGAGATGCCGAAGTCGGCCTATTCCGCCGTGAGCCAGGCGGGCGTCGTCGCCGCCGATATCATTGCCGATCTGGAAGGCAAGCCGCGCGGTCCGGGCCGCTATCGCAACACCTGCTGGTCAATGGTCGCTCCCGACAACAGCGCCAAGATCGGCGGGGACTATGTGCCTGCAACCAAAGACGGAAAGCCCTATCTCGAAATCAAGGACGGCTTCATCTCAAAAGCCGACGACAGTGCCGAACTTCGCCACCAGACCTACCTTGAAAGCGCCGACTGGTACCAAAGCATCGTCGACGACCTGTTCGGCGAAGAACCGCCGAAAACCGCACCCTGATTTCCGCAATCCTTAAGGTTTATCGCGCAGCATCACCTTGGGGCCGGAGGGTTGGCCCCCGGTATCTGCAACATTAGGTGCTGCCGCGCAAACGTGATTAATTAGCCTCAGAAGACGCCCAAAGGTTCCTCACCCTGGACATCCGGGCAGGAGCCACCCAAGTTGACGTATACGTCAACTGATGATAGCGGGCGCCCCGAGACAATCGCCGCGCGGCAGCCCTTTTGGGAGGCACAAAAATGGCACCCGTCGGACTTCTCCTGGTGGCTTTGGTGGCCTTTCTGGCGCTGGGCATGATGCGCGCACCGCTTTGGGGCTGGGCCGCTGCCGTCGGCGTCTGGACGCTGCTCGCGACGGGCGGCAGTCTTTGGCCGCTCGCGTGGATCGCTTGGCTGCCCTTCCTGGCGCTGGCCATTCTGTCGATCCCGAGTGTTCGTCGCAGCCTGATCATCGCCCCCATCTTCGCCCAGATCCGCAAGATCCTCCCGCGCGTCTCCGACACCGAAGCCCAGGCCCTTGAGGCCGGAACCGTCGGCTTCGATGCCGAATTGTTCTCCGGGACGCCCGACTGGGAGAAATTAAAATCCATTCCGCCGATTGAACTCACGGCCGAAGAGCGTGCCTTCCTCGACGGTCCGACCGAAGATCTCTGCCGCATGATCGATGACTGGCAGGTGCGCCATACGCTGCACGAGGTACCGGATGAGATCTGGGATTTCGTCAAGAAAAACGGCTTCCTTGGAATGTTGATCTCGAAGGAGCACGGCGGCCTCGGCTTCTCGGCTCAGGCGCAGTCGCTGATCCTCGGCAAGATCGCGTCGCGTTCTCCCGACGTCGTGACAATCGTCATGGTGCCGAACTCGCTCGGCCCCGGCGAACTGATCGAGAAGTACGGCACCGACGAACAGAAGCAGTATTACCTGCCGCGTCTCGCGAAGGGCGAGGAGGTACCTTGCTTTTCATTGACCGGGCCAACGTCTGGTTCCGACGCGGCCACGATGCGCGATATCGGATACGT
>CAYYDL010000596.1:0-2038 GCA_964470545.1 uncultured Hyphomicrobium sp.
GTGGAAAGCGTCGATCTCGTCATTCTGACGGCGATCGTGGGCGTAGCAGCCAAATTCGGGATCGGACCCTCTCTCGTCGCAAGCGTCACCGGCTCGCTGCTCTACAACTATTTCTTCTTGCCTCCGCTTTTCACCTTCACGATTACCGATGCAAAAAACGTCGCTGCGTTCCTGTCCTTCGCGATCGTGGCGATCATCGTGTCCAATATCGCTGCGCGCTTGCGAAGCCAGACCGTGATTGCCGTCAACCGGGCAAGCACCACAGAGTCGCTCTATGGTTTCAGCCGAAAGCTTGCCGGCACGGGAACGCTCGATGATGTTCTCTGGGCGACCGTGTTCCAGATCGCATCGATGCTCAAAGTACGAGTCGTTCTGCTGCTGCCGGAGAACGGCTCCATAGCCGTCAAAGCCGGTTATCCGCCGGAGGATACTCTCGACCCCTCTGACATTGCCGCGGCGACATGGGCCTGGACCAACGATCGTCCGGCAGGCCGCGGCTCGGATACTCTTCCCGGATCGCATCGTTTATTTCTACCGTTGCGGACAGCGCGCGGAATTGTCGGTGTTGTCGGGATCGATAGCGACAGACCCGGCCCGCTGCTGACGCCGGATCAGCGGCGTCTCTTCGATGCGCTTGTCAATCAGGGCGCGCTGGCGATCGAGCGCGTGCATCTCGTCGAAGACATCGAACAGGCGAAACGCAGCATTGAAACCGAACGTCTTAGGGCTGCACTTCTGACGTCATTGTCTCACGATCTCAAGACACCACTCGCGGCCATTCTTGGCGCCGCAACCACCATGCGCGATTTTTCGGATAAGTTCGACGCGGTTGGTCGTGCAGATTTGCTATCGACGATTATCGATGAGTCGGAACGATTGAATAGGTTTATCGCAAACCTCCTGGATATGACGAAGCTTGAGGCTGGTGCGATCAGTGCGAAAGCGGAAGTTCATGATGTTGCCGAAGTGATCGACGCGGCGTTAAAAAGAGCGAAGAAGATCCTGAGCCGCCATCAAATCCAATATCATTCACCAATCGTTCCCCTGAAGGTGAAAGCCGACCCTGTTCTTCTCGAGCAAGTGCTTTTCAATATTCTCGACAACGCCGGCAAATACGCGCCGGACGGGACAATAATTCAGATCGATACCTGGAAGGATTTCGATCGGATTGTCATTCAGATTCGAGATGAAGGTGCCGGAATTCCAACAAGTGATCTGGAAAGAATATTCGATAAGTTCTATCGCGCAACCAAGGCGGATCATGTACGTGCCGGCACCGGACTTGGCTTACCGATTTCGCGCGGGTTCGTGGAAATCATGGGCGGAACGATAAAGGCGTCCAACAGAACTGACCGCAGCGGTGCAGTGATGACCATAACATTGCCTGCCCCTGCGCAATCCGAAACGTTGGACAACGCCGCATGAGTGCGCCGCCGGTCAAAGTTCTGGTTGTCGACGATGAGCCACCCATCCGCAAGCTGTTGCGTATGGGCCTTGCCACCCAGGGCTATCAAGTTATCGACGCGCCGAGCGCGCGGAAGGCTCTCGAGCTGATGGCACAAAAGCCCGATCTCGTTATCCTCGATCTTGGCCTGCCGGATATGCAAGGTATGGATCTTCTGCGTGCCATTCGCGATCAGAACGAGGCCGTTCCGATTGTGGTACTGTCCAGTCGCGCCGACGAGACCGCCAAGGTGCAAGCGTTGGATTTCGGCGCAGACGATTACATCACGAAGCCATTCGGGATCAATGAACTCCTCGCACGCATAAGAGCTGCGCTTCGCCACCAGCTTCAAATTCAAGGCGAGCGGCCAATCTTTCATGTTGGCGAGCTATCGGTTGATCTCGTGCGTCGGAGAGTCAAGCTCGGGGAACGCGAAGTAAAGCTATCTCCGAAAGAATACGATCTGCTACGCCTCTTCGTTCAGCACGCTGGCAAAGTTCTGACCCACAACTTTCTCTTGCGCGAGCTTTGGGATCCATCCGCAGATTCCCAATACGTTCGGGTCTACGTTGCTCAATTGAGACAGAAAATCGA
>CAYYDL010000597.1:0-1744 GCA_964470545.1 uncultured Hyphomicrobium sp.
CAAGATCAAGATCGTGGCACGCAGCAACACGACGGTGCTGCTCCGCGGCGAGTCGGGCACCGGCAAGGAGCTCTTCGCCCACGCGACACATGAGCTCTCGCCACGTAAGAAAGGCCCGTTCATCAAGCTCAATTGCGCCGCCCTTCCCGAGTCTATGCTTGAGTCCGAATTGTTCGGTCACGAGAAGGGCTCGTTCACCGGCGCGGTCAACCAGCGCAAAGGCCGTTTCGAGCTTGCCGACAAGGGTACATTGTTCCTCGACGAGATTGGCGAGATTTCCCCGGCATTCCAGGCCAAGCTTCTGCGCGTGTTGCAGGAAGGCGAGTTCGAGCGTGTGGGCGGTACGCGGACGCTAAAGATCGACGTGCGCTTCGTTTTCGCCACCAACAAGAACCTGGAAGAGGCTGTCGCGCGGGGCGAGTTCCGTTCTGATCTTTATTATCGCATCAATGTCGTCTCGATCCAGCTGCCGCCGTTGCGTGAGCGGGCCGAAGATATAAATCTGCTCGCGCGCGAATTCTTGCGCCGCTTCAACGACGAGCATGGCACACATATGTCGCTGACCGCATCGGCGCAGAAAGTCCTCGAGAGCTGCTATTTCCCCGGCAATGTGCGCGAGCTCGAAAATTGCGTGCGGCGGACGGCGACACTGGCGCGGGACGCAGTGATCGTCGCGGACGATTTCGCGTGTCGCAACGACACATGTCTCTCGGCCACTTTGTGGAAGGGGCTGATCTCCACACGCGAACCGCTGCGGATTTTGAAAGCGCCCGTCGTCGATGCGGATGTCGCTCCCGCCCGTCAGCCGCCAGCAACTCCTTCCGTGAGCGAAGCGCTGGGGCCGGTTCGCGCTGCGCCGAAACTTGGCGATCTGCCCGAAGACGCAAGCGAGCTTGACCGTCTCGTGCATGCGATGGAGACGGCGGGGTGGGTTCAGGCCAAGGCCGCACGCCTCTTGAACATGACTCCACGCCAGATTGGCTATGCGCTGCGAAAGCACAACATTCCGATCAAACGCTTTTAGGTCGCGCCATTGCGCAGGTCCGGCGACTGATTGTGCCGTTCGCCGTATGTAAGGTTCCTGACATACCGCCGCCGCAGGCGGTATTCTCCGGACGTTAAGAGCCGGAATCCGAGAGAAAATCGCCCCGTTTTCGATGGCACACCGCTTGCTGCCGTCGGACAGAGCATGTTGGGCCATCTTTGTCGCAACGAAGAATTGTCGGCTACCGAACCTGGAACGAGGTTCTGGTTCCGAGCAATTTGCAGCGCGTCGTAACTAGCCCGGAACATGCAGCGCGCCGCGAGGCCCTCGCCCTAAGGAACCGACTTTATGAAAGTGATGATCCGCCGTTCTCCGGAGGCAGGACTGTCGATTTACGTTCCGAAGAAGGATTTGGAGGAACCGATCATCGAGTCCCAGTATGAATCGCTCTGGGGTGGATGGATCCGTATTGCCAACGGCTGGGTTCTCGATTTGCCGGAGATGGCGGCGGAGACGCAGCTCCCAATTACCGTCAATGCGCGCAAGCGCGGCGACGAGGAGGCGTGAACCATGAATGCGCCGATACCACCGCTCGAGATTTTGAGACTCGCGGATGCTGAAGCGGTGCTCGCCCATATCGCGAGCCAATTGCGGATTGGCCGCATCATTCCCTATCTCGGGCCGAAGCTCACGGCGCTTTCTACGCCGGGTGTACCGACGAGCTATGAGGCGCTGGCGGAATTTCTTGGAACCAAGGTC
>CAYYDL010000598.1:0-2182 GCA_964470545.1 uncultured Hyphomicrobium sp.
CGGCTCCATTGTGGACGGCGCGGATCGCCCTTCGCGTCGATTTCGCCGGCGTCATACTGGCGGCGCTTTTCGGGATCGCTCAGAATGTCGTTGGCGGCGGTTATCTTCTTGAAGCGCTCAGCGGCTGCGGAATTGCCCGGATTGACATCCGGATGATTGGCTTTCGCAAGCTTGCGGAATGCGCTTCGTATCTCATCCTCTGTCGCCCCGCGCGATACGCCGAGAATGTCATAGAGATCTTCGGCCATGGAGGCTGTCTTCATCCTTCAAATCCCACTCGAGATTATCAGAAATTGTTGCGTCGCAAGCGAGGCGTACTGCCTCTCAACTGATAAATCGGATCTCCGCCCGCTTACCAACCAATTCAGCCAAGGCGCCGAAGCGGCGCCGAAGCCGTTCCCCGTCGAGGGCCGCATAAGCAGGTGGGAGCGTCAATATGAGAGCGCCGTCGTCGTAGCTCAAGGGTGTCTGGTCGATAACGCCGGCCATCCCTATCGAGAGCATATGGGCAGCCCGGATTGCGGCGCCCACAATCCGCGCGCGGCGCTGGACGCGCTTGCTGACGAGGCTGCGGAGGCGGTCCGAAAGCTGCGCGCCGTTATCCTCGGAACTCTCATGGCGGTGGAATACGGAAAGGGCTAGGAAGATGCGCCCCTGATGATCGACGCCGCCAAGTCCGGCATGGGCGATGGTGTTAACGCTCTGCTCGCCCCGGTAATCTGGATGGGCACGCCAGCCAACATCGGAAAGGAGACATGCCGCGTGGCGCAGGCGGCGTTCATCAGCCGTCTCTTCCAGCGCCGGATCGGAAAAGAGCGTGTCGGTCCAATCGCACAACTCGAACGCGTGCGCGACGGAACGTGAGCGCAAGGCTGCGTAGTCCTCGCAAAAGCTCAAGAGAGGATCGCGGGCGCGCTCGTAAGGCGGCAGCAGGCCGTAAATCAACCCCTCGCGGATGCCGAAGACCGAGAATACGACCTGTCGCGGCTCCATCTGGCGCAGGAGCCGCTCAAGCACGAGAGCGCCGAACGGCAGCACTTCGCGACGCGCCCGCGCCACGCCTGTGATCCCCGGGAGATCGAGCGGCTTCTTGACCTTACGGAATTGCTCGCAGAGGTCGAGCGCCTCGCGCGTCGTCAACCGATAACCCTGCATCACGCGCAGCGGATAGTCGACGCGATCCATCTGCATCTTGGCAAGGGCGCGCCACGTGCCGCCGACGGCATAAAACGTGCGCCCGGCACCATTCCTGAGCCAGGGCAGACTCGCCAGTGCATTGTCGATGACGTCCGTTGCGCGCTCGATCTTGTTGCCTGTCGTATCGATGAGGCGAAGACCGCCGAGAGGAAGCGTTGCGGCCTCCTTCATTCGGTCGTCGGCCAGATCCGTCAGCTCGAGGCTGCCGCCGCCCAGATCGCCAGCCATGCCGTCGGCATCGACGAAACCCATCATGATGCCTTGGGCCGCGAGGCGGGCTTCTGTTTCTCCCGACAAGACCTCGATCCTGGCGCCGATCGCCTCTTCTCCGCGCTGGATGAAGTCGCGGCCGTTCTGAGCGTCGCGAACGGCCGCCGTCGCGATGACGCGGATGTTCTTCACGCTCAGAATGCGCGCAATCACCTTGAATCGCGCCAGCGCCGACAAAGTGCGATCGACGGCCTCGACGCCGAGGCTTCCGGTCGTCGCCACCGAGCGACCGAGACCGCAAAGAACCTTTTCGTTGAAGACGGGAGTCGGTGCCCGCACGGCACCTTCATAGACGACGAGGCGCACCGAGTTGGAGCCTATGTCGACAACGCCGATAGGCTCCATTTCCGCGGTGCGCTCATTTGCGCCCGAGACTTCTTTCCAGCGTGTCATTCAGGCACCCGGCCTAGCTAACCGGGCTGGCGAAAACGCTGCGGGAAGCTCTCTTTCAGAGACTGTCCGCGACCCGAAAGCGAAGGATTGGTCATGAAGTACTTGTGGGCATTGAAAGCTTCCTCCCCCGGACCCGGTTCGATCCGGGTCGCGCTGCCGTCGGAGTTGATCCGCCAGCTCTGCTGGTTGTCTTTCAAGTTCGCAACCATGATCTGATTGAGCACTTGTTCGTGGACGGTCGGATTCTTCACCGGCGCCATGGCTTCAACCCGCCGGTCAAGATTTCGCGGCATCATATCGGCGGAGCTGATGTAGACGGCGG
>CAYYDL010000599.1:0-4679 GCA_964470545.1 uncultured Hyphomicrobium sp.
CGATTGCATGGGCCGCCGACCAATATTTTTTCACGTTCGCGGTAGTTTCGTCTCCTTTGCTTCCGTACCCGCTGCGCTTTTCGCTTTGCCCGGCGTCTCGCGCACACTGGATGACGTCCAAATCGCAAATTTCATGGTTTACAATTTGGCTGAACCCCATCGCACCCTTTATAAGGGCATCGATCGAGTGCCAAGTCGCACAATTGTGGAATTTGACGCTAGCGGAATTCGGAGACGCCGCTATTGGAGCCCGCAGCCAGAGTCGGCATTCGACTGTAGATCGGAAGAAGACTACGTAGAACGTGGACGCTTCCTGTTTGATCAGGCAGTTGCTGCCGCTGCGGGCAGAAGCTCTCGTCTGGCTATATCGCTTAGCGGCGGCCTCGACTCAAGCGCCATCGCCGCAACGGTAGCGCGACTGAACACCGCAAACTCGATCTCATGCTACACGGTGGTGCCGCCACCGGATTTTCAAGGTTCTGTTCGCCAAGGCAGATATATCGACGAAAGAAAAAAGGTCGAAGCGCTTGGTCGCATGTATCCGCAACTCGACCTTAATTTCATTTCTGTTCCACCAAATTTTTCCAGCGATGTCGATTGGACTCGTCGATTTTTGCGAGCCGGGTTGCCGTTGCTGGGGCCAATCGAGGATCATGAACTACTGGTTCGTAAAATATTGTCCGATGGGCACCGCATGTTCTTGCAAGGTACGTTCGGCGATCATGGCATGAGTTGGAGCGGGGACTTCTCTCTCCTTGATCTGTTTCGCCGTGGACGGTTGTTCGAATTCGCCCGAGAATCGTTCGCCACGGCGAAAATGACCAAGCAAAACATGGCGAGCGTGCTGCTCGGGCAGGTCATCAAGCCGGCGCTGCCCGCCCGGTTGCGCCGGCTTGCAGAGCGCGCGCTGGGCCGGGGTCAATTCGATACGTCGAGGTTGGCTGCGCTGCGGCCGGATTTCGCGAAGGACGCTGACCTTTTCGCAAACTGGCGGGCAGAGGGCTTCAACCCATGGAACTTCGTCCGCGCCGACAATGGCAACGAAGCGCGTGCATTGCGACTGTTCGACTACAATCAATTCAGCCGGGATGCGCGATCTCTGGCCATCGCAGCGACCGGCTTGGAGATGCGCGATCCCTTCATGGACCGCAGGCTGGCGGAATTTCTCGTGTTTGTGCCGGAATTCATGTTCAGAAGGCGTGGTATGGGGCGCGGGTTCGCGCGCCGCGTGATGGCCGACCGGTTGCCATCTGAAATCTTGAACGAGACCCGCAAAGGCGAGCAGCGTATCAACTGGTTTCGCACGCTTGACAGCAAACGAGATGACCTTGCCGGGGCGGTCGAGAGCCTTGAAGCCTCGCCTATGGCGTGCGCAGTGATCGATCTGCCGCGTTTGAAACGGCTGGTTTCCGAATTGCCGCATGACGAGAACGAAGCGCAAATGAGAAAACAGGAATACCTCTTGGTTCTCGCGCGCGGAATGTACATCGGTCGGTTTATTCGATGGGTGGAAGGCGGCAATGCTTGAGATCTCGAGGGGACAGGCAGACATACCGTCTCAAAGGTAGAAGTTGAAAGTCGCTCGCAGCCATGAAGGTGAAGATATGACGCAGCCTCCGGGAATTGAATGGAAGACGCTGGTCAGAAAGCGGGCGTCCATTTTCGAAGCCACCATGGCTCAAGAAGTCGTCATGATCGATAGCGCAACCGGCCGCTATTTAAGTCTCGACGATATAGGCAGCGACATCTGGCGCCGTCTCGACGTGCCATGCACGTTCGCCAATCTTGTGGAGGCTCTGGCTGACGACTATGAAGCCGATCGAACGGTGATCGCCGAGGATTTGCGAGTTTTTCTGGCGAAAATGATTGCGAATGATCTTATAGAGCTTGATCCTTCTGTTCCTGCGGCTTGACGGCGCGAAGAAGTTACTATTTTACGCTATAATCGACTGTTTTGGCATAGAGCGGATTGCCACCCGTGAAGTCGAGGTAGGTGTTGTCCCCGATCTGATGCGCAAAGGCGATCCAATGCGCGAGCAGGAGATTGTTTTTCTCCGTCCGCGCACGCGGCCGAAATCGCAATGCCAGCAGTTCCTCCGCTTCCGCCAGTTCAGGCGGGAATACGTATCGACCGGACGGCGCCAAGAGTGCTTCATACTCGGAGCAGCCGCGTTTGATGGTCATCGGAACCTCGGGGCCGAGCTTGGGGTCTTTGTCGAACGCCTCGCGCACAAGTTGATAGGTCGCCCGCGCGCCCTCCAACCCCGCCACATAAAACAAACCCGCATAGATGCTCTGCGAATAGGGATTGTAAAAATCAAGACCCCATTTGGAACGGCATTGAATTCCCTTGGCCAATTCCCATCCGGCAACGAGTTCTCTTAAGGATCTCAGCGTGACCTTGACCTTGTAGCAGGGTCGGCACCTGTTGGGCGCCACCGATTTGTCGTAGGCGTGCCGGAACAAGAAGTGCTTCAGGAACTCACATCCCAATGCCGGACCATTTGGCACGGACATCCAGACTTTTGCCGGCGCGCGGTTGACCTCCGATAGCCGCAACGATCCATCATCATCTTCAATCACGGCCCCTGACGCTATCGCACGTTGAAGATTCTCGGCGATCGATCTCTCGCCGACCCGCATGGACAGGGCATCATCGGGCCTAGTCTTCATTTCGTCCGGACCCAATCAAATATCGCGATCTTACGCAAACGCCTCGTCGCTGCCAAATACCGGGCAGGACCGCGCAAGTATGGCCGGGAACGGGATTGTGTGCCGCTCCTCATAGCGAGATCTCGCACCGCTCAGTACCTTCCGCCGACAAGGGGTAGCCGAGGCGCTGCATCATCACTTTGTGCGCACGCTCGATTCGGGCGGCCTGTGCCGGCGTGAGCTCCTCCCGCCAGGCGCCGGACTCTCCGCGGCGAAAAAAAGTGCCGCCGAGGTGAGGCTTCAAGAGCTCCGAAAAACCGCATTCTCGCTCCTGTGCCTGCAATTGCGAAAAGTCTGCAGCCCGCACGGCACGTTCTACGTCCTCATCCGTGGCGGATTGGCCCGCAAAATCGAGCGCTCCGCGCAAAACCCCGTGAGGGTCCGCTGTCAATTCCTCATAGCGTATGAGATGCAGCGGAATATCGGATTGATCGAGCCAGCTCGCTACATGACCACTCCAATGCAGGAGCTTTTGCCGCAACTGCGGATATTGTCGATCCGGTTGCGCACAAAGTTGCGCATTCGCGTCATTCATCTGTGCCACGGCATCGTCTATTGACGTATGGTTGTGGTGAGCCAGAGAGGACGCCACGTCTCTCGGATCGCGAACGATAACGATGGCGCCACTGGCGCCGCGTGCGCCAGCCAAAAGCGGCTCCCCCTTCGATGTCAATGTATAAGCATCGTGCACCTTGACGTAACGGATTGATGGCGCATCCGCCTGTTGATCGTACTCGTCGTCTGCCGCGCCCTGCGCCAACATTTCATAGACGCGCGGACGCAGACAATCGATTTCGTCGTGCGTCAGAAGGCCCGAGTCTATTCGCAGAAGATATTCGAATGGCCCCCGCGCGCTTGCGATGCCGTCCCGTATGGGAAGATTGTTGATGTCCACGGGCGTGTTCCGTCCGGCGCAAAGGTTTGCCACCAGCATACGAAACCAGGTGTTGCCCGACTTGGGATAGGAGGCGAGCCAAATCGTGCGCCTCAAGCCACCTGCTCCACCAATCCAATTTCGGCCCAATGGTTTTCCAGACCGTCGATGACGTCTACCATCGCCGCAAAATCGAGCGGTCTTGTCAGGTAAAATATGTTGGCGACGCGATGGATCGCCGCTGCCGCGTGGAGATAAGTTGGTGCATGCCCTTTTCGATCCCTCAAGATCGGACGATAGACGTTTTCGCGCAAGACTGCCGCCGCATTAACGATGCTCGGCCGCTCGATGCCCGAATAATGGGGCGGCCTCGTTTCGCGCAAGGCATAGATAGCGCCAATCGGGGCAGATTCACTATAGATATCGGAAGGCTCGACGTAATATTTCATTCGTCTGGTGCGCACGGAACTGCCGCGCCTGCTCCCCAGTTCGAGTTTTTCTATAGTCTGTTCCCACAACTTTAGTTGGCGCCCGTCAGGATGGACCAGCGGCGTTTCCGCGATGGTGATTGCACAAAGATCGTCTGTCACCAGCGGATACCCGCGTTTGACCAGTGCCGCGGCAATCGTCGACTTGCCCGCGCCTGACGTTCCGCAAAAGAGAACAGCCTTTCCATTCACACGCACGGCACTCGCATGTAGCGCGATTTGTCCGCGTTGATGCAGAAGAATTCCAAAAACTGTTCCTGTAAGAAAAATCGTGATGTCGCCCTCTGTAGTTCCATTTTCAGTTTCGAATGCGACCTCCCTCCCGTCCGTTATGAGAAAGCGGGCCACATCCGGCACGCGCAGCAGAAACTGGTTGTGAGCCATCGCCCACGTCAGGCCGGTCGTGTCCGGGTTTGGGAGTTTCATCGGAACCGGGCAGCGCCGGATATGAATCTCTGCTGAGCCGTCTTTCGGCTCTAGCGGAATTAGGCCGGGCAAAGCGATCTGGCTGTGAACCGACAGGCCTGCGATGCGATAGAAAAACATGACGACCGCGAATGCTTGAGAAGCAACTACTCAAGCCAACTCGTAATGCAAATTATAGA
>CAYYDL010000600.1:0-2200 GCA_964470545.1 uncultured Hyphomicrobium sp.
TCCATCTCGCGGCCGAGCTTGCGGTGGTCACGCTTCTCGGCTTCTTCGAGCTGATGCAGATAAGCCTTCAGCTCATCCTCGGTCGCGAAGGCGGTGCCGTAGATGCGCTGGAGCTGCGGCTTCGTTGAATCGCCACGCCAATAGGCGCCCGCAAACTTCATCAGCTTGAAGGCTTTGCCGACCTGGCCGGTCGAAGTCATGTGCGGACCGCGGCAAAGGTCGAGCCACTCGCCCTGCTTGTAGATCTTGACGTCCTGGTCTTCCGGGATCGCGTCGACAAGCTCGACCTTGAAGTACTCGCCCTTGTCCTTGAAGAACTCCTTCGCTTTGTTGCGCGACCAGACTTCCTTGGTGAAAGGCGCGTTCTTGGCGATGATCTCGCCCATGCGCTTTTCGATCTTCGGAATGTCTTCCGGCTCGAACGGCTGCTGTTTGGCGAAGTCGTAGTAGAAGCCGTTGTCGATGACCGGGCCGATGGTGACCTGAGTACCGGGCCAGATCGACTGCACGGCTTCGGCGAGCACGTGCGCGGCGTCGTGCCGGATCAGCTCCAGCGCAACCGGGTCGGTGCGTGAGACGAAATTGATCGACGCATCCTTGTCGATCGGATCGGCGAGATCGGCCAGCGCGCCGTTGAGCTGCATGGCAACTGTGCGCTTGGCCAGCGACGGAGAGATCGACTTGGCGATTTCGAGGCCCGTGGTTCCCTTCGCAACCTGGCGCTGCTTGCCGTCGGGGAACGTAATAGTGACGTCTGTCATCGTGGCCTCCTTTGCTCACTCGCCGCATACGGACGCGGCGTAAGACGATTTCGGTTGGCGTAATGGGGTGGGCGCGTCCGCGAGTCAAGCTTAGTCGATCGTCATCCTCGAACGCAGCGAGCGTCGCGAGCAAGTTCGGGGGTGCAGCGTAAAGCTGGCGGAGCCCCGATATTGTGTCTTCGACAAGTCTTGCGCTGGATCTCCGGCCGTCAATCGCTTTGCTCGCTCGGCCGGAGATGACGGTTAGGGGTGGTTTACCGCCCGCGGCCGTAGCGCCAGGGCTGGTACGTGTGTTTGACGTTACGGATGTCGGGCACCGGGTCGACGCCATGCGTGCCGCCCGGCCCGCAGCGGACGAAGCGCGATAGCGTCAGCCAGAAGCCGCGCCAGGCGCCGTTCAGCTCGATCGCCTGGAGGCCGTATTCCGAGCAGGTCGGCCAATGCCGGCACTGGCCGCCAACCAGCGGCTTGAACGTGTAGCGGTAGACCTGGATCGGCGCCTTGAGCAGCGTCTTGGCAAGCCTGGAACTCATACCCCAAGCAGAGCGCGTTTCGCCGGCGAGATGCAAGAGCGCCGGTCTGCGGCGTATTTTCGATCAGGGCGTCGGGGCCGCAGGAGCCGCGGGCGCCGGAGTTTGTGCCGCAGCAGATTTTGCGTCCTGGAGATCCTTCTGAAGCTGCGAGACCTGCGACTTCAGACTATCGATTTCCTCGCGAAGGGCGTTGGCTGCCGCCTCGGCGTCCGATTTTGCCTTGTTGGCCGCATCGAGGGACGCTTTGGCTTTATTCGTCTCATCGTTCGCCGCAGCCAATTTCGCCGTCATCTCCTCCTGAGCGCCGGCGAGCTTCGCTTTGAGGTCATCATTTTCCTTCGTAAGGGCGGATGCCTTGTTGTCGAGTTCCGAAACCTTGGACATCGCCGTCGAGACATCGGCTTTGCCTTCGTCGACCTGGCGCTGGGCGTCGCTGACGGCGGCTTTCAGCCGGTCGATTTCGTCCTGCGACGACTTCCGGACCTCGGCAGCATCATCGACAGCTTTTCTGAGGGACGCCACCTCGCCCTTCAGCGCTGTCAATTCTCCTTCGGCCGACGTCTTCTGCTGCCAGCCGTAGATGGCGACCAACGCCAGGATCGCGATCACAGCCCACTTGAGCGCGCTGGTCGACGCGGCTGCACTGTCGGAACGCGCGCCACCATCGTTATCCTGCGCTGACATCTGGATCTCTCCGTTGTGCTCTATTTCAATTTTTGTTGGCCGCCGGATGCGCGCGGTTTTCGGGATAACCCGATTTTATTCCTTTTTGCGGCGGACTTCCGAGCGGCCGAAGCAGACTTCTACCCTCAGTCGTTCCCGGAACGAAAGGCCTCTCGGCAAGTCGTCGAGGAAAGAAATCCGCCGCGTTGTCGAAATATCCCGCCACATCAACCTGGGTTCATC
>CAYYDL010000601.1:0-5790 GCA_964470545.1 uncultured Hyphomicrobium sp.
TAAGGCGAAGAACGCTGCCGAGCTGACGATGGACGAGGCCGTAGCACTCATCAATGAGCGCATCGCCAACGGCGGCGGCAAGAAGGGCAAACCCGCGCGCGGCGCCAAGGCCAAAGCGGCAAAGGAAGATAAACCCGCAAAGGCCGCGAAGGCGGAAAAGGCGGAAAAGGCCGCCGCGACGAAAGCAGCAAAGAAACCGGCCGCGACGAAATCCGGGAAGCCCCCGGCAAAAAAATCGGATTCGGCCTCCGCCGAAACCAAGAAACTTGCAAGAGCAAAAGCCTGAGCGCGAAACGACGAGGCACCCCGGTGGCCCGCAAATCCCGTGCGACGCGAGCCCCAGCCGATGGCGGTCTGCCGACGAAAGAGCAGATCCTCGAATTTTTGAATTCCGCGCCCGGCAAAGCAGGAAAACGCGAGATCGCACGCGCGTTTGGCGTATCAGGCGGCGCGAAAATCGCGTTGAAGCGCCTGCTCGCAGAAATGGCCGAAGAAGGCTCTCTTGCGGGCGACAAGAAGCACCTGCGCGAAAAGGGCAAGTTGCCGCCCGTCACTACGCTTGAAGTGACGGGACGCGATGACGAGGGTGATCTGCTGGCGAAACCGCTGCAGTGGGAAGAGTCCGACGGCAAGCGCCCAGTCGTTCGCGTTGTCGCGACCCGCGACGGACGCGACGCAGAGATCGGCATCGGCGATCACATCCTTGCGCGCCTGCAAAAGTTGCCCCGCGGCAGTGGCCTCGTATCCTACGAAGGCACACCGATCAAAAAGCTGCCGCGCGAAAAGCGGCGCTTGCTCGGCATCTTCCGCGCCTCGAAACGCGGCGGCGGCACAATCGAGCCGATCGACCGCAAGGAATTGAAGAGCTGGCCGATCCTGCCCGACGACACGGGCAACGCGGAGGACGGCGACCTCGTGCGCTTCCAGCTCAACCGACGTGGCCGCTTTGCGACGCCGCGCGCCGAAATCGTCGAAAGCCTGGGTAATCCCGACGATCAGCGCAAGATTTCGCTCATCGCCATTCACGCCCACGGCATCCCAGAGGACTTTCCTGAATCCGTCCTGCAGGAATGCGAGACGCTCCCGCCGCCGACGATGGACAGGCGCACGGACCTCCGCAATGTGCCGCTGTTGACGATCGACCCCATCGACGCCCGCGACCATGACGACGCGGTGCACGCCGAGGCCGACACCGACCCGAAAAACTCCGGTGGCTTCATCGTCACCGTCGCCATCGCCGACGTTGCCCACTACATTCGTCCCGGCTCGAAGCTCGACCGCGAGGCGCAACTGCGCGGCAACTCGGTCTACTTTCCCGATCGCGTCGTGCCGATGCTGCCGGAGAAAATCTCGAACGATCTCTGTTCGCTACGTGAACTTGAGGAACGCCCGTGCCTCGCCGTTCGCATGGTCTTTGACAAGCAAGGGGAGAAACGAAAGCACACGTTCCTTCGCGCCATGATGAAGTCGGCCGCAAAACTCTCTTATCAGGAGGCCCAGGCCGCGATTGACGGCAAGCCATCCGAGAAATGTCAGCCGTTGATGGAACGTGCGCTGCTTCCGCTCTGGGCCGCTTATCGGACCGTCGCCAAAGCGCGCGACAAGCGCGGCCCGCTCGACCTCGACTTGCCCGAGCGAAAGATCGTTCTGAATGATGAAGGCAAGGTCGCGCGCGTCGTTATCCCCGAGCGCCTCGAAGCTCATCGCCTCATCGAAGAGTTCATGATCCAGGCGAATGTCGCGGCCGCCGAGACCTTGGAGGAAAAGCGCCTTCCCCTCGTCTACCGCGTCCATGATCAGCCGAGCCCTGAGAAACTCAAAGGCCTGCGCGATTTCCTCGAAACACTCGACATGAAGATCCCACACGCGGGCGCGCTGAAGCCGGAGGCGTTCAATCGCGTTCTCCAGCGGGCGAAAGACCTGCCCGTGCCGGATCTCATCAGCGAAGTCATTCTGCGCTCGCAATCGCAGGCCGAATACAATCCGAAGAACATCGGACATTTCGGCCTGAACCTCGTCCGCTATGCCCACTTCACGTCGCCGATCCGGCGATATGCCGACCTCATCGTACACCAGGCGCTGATCCGTGCGTTGAATCTCGGATCAGACGGACTGACGGACGACGAAATCCCGCGCCTCGGAAGCATCGCCAAAGCGATTTCCGACACCGAACGGCGCGCGATGTCTGCCGAGCGTGAGACGACCGATCGCCTCATCGCCGCTCACCTCGCCGACCGCATCGGCGCAACCTTCACAGCCCGCATAGCGGGGGTAACGCGCTCCGGGCTCTTCGTTCGCCTCAAAGATACGGGCGCCGATGGATACATCCCGATTTCGAGCCTCGGAAACGATTATTACCACCACGTCGAAGCTGCGCATGCCCTGATTGGCGCGCGATCCGGCGAAGGTTATCGCCTCGGCGATACCGTCGAAGTCCGTCTGCTCGAGGCGATCCCATCGGCCGGCGCGCTGCGCTTCGAGATGCTGACGGAGCCGTCCCGTAGCCATTTCCGCTCGAACCCCGCTTTGCGGCGCAGCACAGGTGGCAAAAGAAAATTCGGAAAATTCCGCGGGCAACGACGCTGAAGCCCGGCCATTAACGCCGCAGGACAAGCTCTCCGCCTTGACCTACGCCCACAGAGAGCCCATCACCTTCAAATGGCAGATCCGACCGACACAGTGCACCCGCTCGACGACGACTCGCCCCGCGATGTCTGGCCGGCGATGAAGCGCGGCTGGCGGCAGCGGTGTCCAAGTTGCGGCACCGGACGTCTTTACGGGAAATATCTCAAAGTCAACGACGTATGCCCCGAGTGCCAGACCGAACTCTTTCACCAGCGCGCTGACGACGCTCCTCCTTATTTTGTCATGACGATTACGGCGCACATCGTTGTCGGCGGAATTCTGATCCTCGAGCAGCTGTATTCCCCGCCGACATGGGTGCAACTCGCGATCTGGCTCCCCACACTCGTACTGCTGAGCTTGTGGCTTCTTCCTCGCGTCAAGGGCATGTTGATCGGCTATCAATGGGCGCTTCGCATGCACGGCTTCGGTGATCCGACCCTCGATCAACCAGAAGAGTGGCCGCCACCGCCGGCCAAGACGGCGTCCTGAGCCGTATCATCGATGTCCGAGGGACACGCCGATCAGGTAATGGCCGGAGCTACAATCCGCGACGCTGCCTGTCTGCTTGTCGTGGACCGCTCGCAGGTCGTGCCCAAGCTCCTTATGGGGCGCCGCCACGCGGATCAGGTTTTTCTGCCAAACAAGTGGGTGTTTCCCGGCGGCCGCGTCGAAGATGAAGACCGACAATTTGCCGATCGGTTTTCGGGTGCGTTCTCGCCGTGCGATCTTGCGCACGAGATCAAACCATTTGCACTCGCGGGTATCCGGGAGCTTTACGAGGAAACTGGACTGCTTATCGGCACCGATGAACCTTTAGCCAGCGCCACCCCGATCTGGAAAATGTTCGCCACTTCCGGGCAGTCTCCGGCACCAGCACATCTCTTCCCATTAGCGCGTGCAATCACCCCGCCCGGACGTGTACGCCGCTATGACACTTGGTTCTTCATGGCGAGTGCCGATGCCCTTTCGGCTGACCACGCCAAGACGGATGGCGAATTGCTCGATCTCGATTGGTTCACATTTTCGGAAGCCGCCAAACTCGACTTGCCGAATATCACCAGGCTCATCCTCAATGATGTCGCAGCGGCGATCGCAACCGCGCGCGCCATCCATGACAGCGGCGAAACGCTCCCCTTCTATTATTACGACAACACGTCCTTCCGCCGCGACTCGATATCGTGTAAAGTCGCACCTCCGCCGCCTTGACATGGCAAAGTTGGCGCGTATGTTGCGCGCTCCTTGGCCAAGGTCCCTTGGCAGTTCACTTTAAGGCCACGATCCATGGCAAAGCCTATTACACAAAAGATCAAACTGTTGTCGTCCGCCGGAACGGGCTTCTTCTATGTCACGAAGAAGAACCCGCGTACGTCGACCGAAAAGCTTGTTTTTAAGAAATACGATCCCGTTGCTCGCAAGCACGTCGAATTCAAAGAAACGAAGATTAAGTAAAGAGTGCCGCGGGCGCTTTTACCATTGCGACTGCGATTGACGACGGTCGATCGGGTGGGGGGAAGTGCTGGCTAACTGTAATGTGGCCAGGGCTTAAAGCAAACTCGGCAGCGGGGTAAATCGTTCCGAGACAGCTTCGCAACCCTGGCCACGACCGGGCGAGGTTCAAAGAGGGCGTTGTTCCTCACCCAGCTTCGCGATCGACCCTCCGCAACCGTTCGAGGAGGCCACTCGTGTGGTCGCTCGGTTCGATCATACCCACTCTATCAGGCTATGCGGCGGGCCCAATAGCGCGGGATCTCGTGATCGCCATCCCAAATGCAAAGCTCCGCAAAGGATGGCGTCAAATTAGCGCAAAATTCCTGCTTATCCCCACTTTGTCGCGTAGATTGGTGCCAGAATACGCAGCAGAAAGCAACAACTGCTTTACTGTGTCATTAGAGCTACGATTCGGCGTGGACACAAAAAAATACTGCGCCTCCTAACTCGCGGAAATATCTGTTCGTTTCGAATTGGGAGGAGGAATGGCGCTCGGATTGCGAACGCAAATGGTACAATCGCAACGGGTTATTGACACAAAGTAGCAATTAGGCCGCGTCGGCGACGACCCGATTTCGCCCGCGCCTCTTGGCGACATAAAGGGCACTGTCCGCACGCTTGAACATCATGTCTGGGGTATCGTCAGGCGTCTCCAGCGTCCCAATGCCGACGCTGGCGGTTACGCGGATATTCCGTCCGTCGCCGATCATGAATTCATCGGAAGCAACGCACGCCCGCAATCTCTCCCCGACCTGATAGGCGTGGGTGATGTCGGTATCCGGCATGATGATAACGAACTCCTCGCCGCCGAGCCGACACGCCAGATCGACGCCGCGCGTGTTTCGCTTCAGGCGAATTGAGAATTCCTTCAAAACGGCATCGCCGGCGTCATGGCCATAAGTGTCGTTCACGGCTTTGAAATAATCGATGTCTGCGACGAGCATGGAGAGGCTTCGACCCGTTCGCGCCGCCTCGGAGACGAGCGTTCTCAAATGGCCTTCCATGTAACGGCGGTTGTGCAGGCCTGTGAGAGAATCCGTGATCGATAGCTCGACGCTTTCCGCCAGCCGATGCCGCAGGAAATCAGAATGCCGTTTCCGTTTGATCTGCGTCTTGACCCGAGCCAGCAATTCATGCCGGTCAATCGGACGGATCAGATAATCGTTGACCCCCATATCGAGACCGCGAAGCAACCGCGCTTCGTCACCCGGCTCGACAAGCATGATGACGGGCAGATGGCGTGTCCGTTCCAGTGACCGCACCTGAGAGCAAAGTCGCAATCCGTCCGATCCCATCAGCGACAGACTTACGATCAAAAGGTCGAAGTTGCCTTCCGCAAGCCGCATCAGAGCGGACTGCGCATCGCTTTCGGCGTGCGCATCATGCGCCCGCGACAGCACTTCCAGCAGCCGCGGCGATGAACGTGGATGATCGTCGACGAGGAGGACGCGCCCCGAACGCGCAGAAAGAGCGCGTCCGAGCGATCCATCATCAGGGATACCCATGTCCTTGCCCGTCGACGCCCGCATCATCATCTCGTCGTTGAGCATCTTGAGGCGTGCGAGATTTCTGACGCGCGTCACCAGAGCGATGTCATCGACCGGCTTCGTCAGAAAATCGTCGGCACCGCTTTCGAGTCCCAGCACTTTGTCGGAAGGCTGGTCGAGTGCCGTGACC
>CAYYDL010000602.1:0-3590 GCA_964470545.1 uncultured Hyphomicrobium sp.
TCAGGAGGCCAGAGACCGAAGCGGCGTCCTGCAGTGCGCAACGCACGACTTTCGTCGGGTCGATGACGCCCTGGGCGTAGAGATCGCCGTACTCGTGCGACTGCGCGTTGTAGCCGAACGCGTACTTCGAGTTCTCAAGGATCTTGCCGACGATGACCGAGCCGTCCTCACCAGCGTTCGCGGCGATCTGACGGGCCGGAGCCTGCAGCGCCTTGCGGACGATGTTGATGCCGACCTTCTGGTCGTCGTTCTCGGGCTTCAGAGCATCGAGAGACTTCGCGGCGCGGAGCAGCGCAACGCCGCCACCCGGTACGATGCCCTCTTCGACGGCCGCACGCGTGGCGTGCAGAGCGTCGTCGACGCGGTCCTTGCGCTCCTTGACTTCGACTTCCGTCGCGCCGCCGACCTTGATGACGGCAACGCCGCCAGCGAGCTTGGCGAGACGCTCCTGGAGTTTCTCGCGGTCGTAGTCCGAGGTCGTCTCCTCGATCTGCGCCTTGATCTGCTTCACGCGGGCTTCGATGTCGGACTTCTTGCCCGAACCGTCGACGATCGTGGTGTTTTCCTTGTCGATCGTCACCTTCTTGGCGCGACCGAGCATCTGCAGCGTCACCGTCTCGAGCTTGATGCCGAGATCTTCCGAGATCACCGTGCCGCCCGTCAGGACTGCGATGTCTTCCAGCATGGCCTTGCGGCGATCGCCGAAGCCCGGAGCCTTGACGGCAGCAACCTTGAGGCCGCCGCGCAGCTTGTTGACGACGAGCGTAGCAAGCGCTTCGCCTTCGACGTCTTCAGCGATGATGAGGAGCGGCTTGCCCGACTGAACGACGGCTTCAAGAACCGGCAGCATCGCCTGGAGACCCGAAAGCTTCTTCTCGTGAATGAGAATGTAGGGGCTCTCAAGCTCGGCAATCATCTTGTCGGCGTTGGTGATGAAGTACGGCGAGAGATAGCCGCGATCGAACTGCATGCCTTCGACGACATCGAGTTCGAAATCGAGTGTCTTCGACTCTTCGACCGTGATCACGCCTTCCGAGCCGACCTTGTCCATCGCCTCAGCGATCTTCTTGCCGACGATCTCATCGCCGTTCGCCGAGATCGTGCCGACCTGAGCGATCTGATCCTTCGCAACCTTCTTCGAATTGGTCTTGAGGTCTTCGACGATGGTCTGGACAGCGAGGTCGATGCCGCGCTTCAGGTCCATCGGGTTCGAGCCGGCTGCAACCGACTTCGCACCTTCACGGACGATCGCCTGGGCGAGGACCGTCGCCGTCGTCGTGCCGTCACCGGCAAGATCGGCCGTCTTCGAAGCAACCTCGCGCAGCATCTGCGCGCCCATGTTCTCGAATTTGTCTTCGAGCTCGATTTCCTTCGCAACCGTCACACCGTCCTTGGTGATGCGCGGAGCGCCGAACGACTTCTCGATGACGACATTACGGCCCTTGGGACCGAGCGTGACTTTCACGGCGTTGGCAAGAATGTCGACGCCACGGAGCATGCGCTCGCGTGCATCTTGAGCAAACTTGACGTCTTTAGCTGCCATTGTGAGCAACTCCTGAGGTTTGCAATGGGGGGAATAATTTAAGCGGCGGCTTTGGTCTTCGCAGGCGCAGAGAGAACGCCGAGAATGTCGCTCTCTTTCATGATCAGAAGATCTTCGCCATCGATCTTCACTTCGCTGCCTGACCACTTTCCGAACAGGACGCGATCGCCAACCTTGACGTCAAGGGCAACGACCTTGCCCGATTCATCGCGGGCGCCCGGCCCGACGGCAACAACTTCGCCCTGCTGGGGCTTTTCCTTTGCGGTATCGGGGATGATGATCCCGCCCGCGGTCTTTGCTTCTTCCTCAATGCGTTTCACGACAACGCGGTCGTGGAGAGGACGGAACGCCATGGGATTAACCTCATGATTTTGCTAGACGATTGTCTCGGTTCGCGGCTTGGCGATACCAGGCCGCCGACGGGGAACAACATTGTACCGCCGGCTCTCCGCAAGCAGGATCGCTTGTGAGCCCGAACGCGACGGATATATGCTTTGGGCTGTTAGCACTGTCAATAGTTGAGTGCTAGCGATCGCGATAAAAACACGAACCGAAATTCAGCGGCGTCGGCCCTGGTGTTTCACGCGCAGCGAACAACAAGTTGCAGCAGCAAAAAGAATACTCGATACCATTGCGGCGCGAGTACGTATAATCGAACGCCCGCGCCACAACTTTATAGATGAAAGCTTATCAGAACGATCTTTTCCCCATTCGCCATTCGGCTTTGAGAAATAGACCAAAACAAACCGAATGTTTCTGCTGTAGCTTTGAACGCCAACGCGCCGGATTAAATTGCAAAATCGGAAAGTTTGGCGCCTTTTCTCAGCCGTTCCACCAACCAGTTCGGCTTTCTGCCCCGTCCCGTCCACGTATCGGATTTATTTTCGGGATTTGCATATTTCGCCACGCCGACCGATTTGCCCTTCACGGCTCCCCGGCCCCGCACGCCTCCAAACAATTCCGCAACTGAAAATCCATGTGTCTCGGCGAGATCCGCGACTTTCTTTTTTAACTCGGAACGTTCCCGATCCCGAGCGACGGCGATAGCCTTCTGAACCTTCGCCTCAAGATCCACGAGATCTTTGAGGGAAAGCTTGTCGACATTGATCGTCGCCATTTTCTTTACCTTTCGCATCACCAACGACAACCTCTACTAAATTTTCTGTCCGCCGATTTAGTCACATCGGGACGCCTGCGCAGCAGAAATCTCTAAGATGTGGCACCGTGTCAACGGACCCTCGCCGGGACTCATGAATATTCGGCAAACAAGGGATTACCTTTTTCAATTCCGGACGCCGTTTTTTGCGAGAGAAAACAGATCCCAATCAACATTTTGAACGCGACGGCCGAAACGCTCATGTTGAGAAATAGCACGAAGTGATCGGCCATAGCCTCCGACATTTGCGAAACTTCCTTTTTTCGGACGATAAAAGGCGACAAACGAAAAGAGACGTCACGCGAACAATCGATAGATCGCGATCGCACAAATGAAAGGGCTCCAATCTGCATTTGATCCCGAAAAAAAGCAATTACGCTATTCATTGCACAGATGTTCAGTCTCCGCCGGGTTTCGAAATGGAAAGCCGCCATTAACGCTCTGCACGATCCTGAGATCTAATAGGTAGAAATTGCCGGGTTCCCCGTTTCGCAATCTTAGGAACGGAACCAGCACGCCCGGCATCAGTTCAGCCATCGACTTGTGCAACGCGTTTCCAAAAGCTACGTTCCCGCTGCTTCAATCCACCCCCAAACATCAGAATGAGTGGCCGTCTATGACGCTGAAACTTCCTGATCTTCCTTATGCTTATGATGCTCTCGCGCCGTTCATGTCGGCAGAGACGCTCGAATTCCATCACGACAAGCATCACCTGGCGTATGTCGAAAACGGCAACAAGCTGCTCGCTGGCTCCAAATACGAGGGCCAGTCGCTCGAAGACATCGTGAAGAACGCCTACGCAGACAAGGTCGCCGGCCTCATCAACAATGTGGGCCAGCACTATAACCATCTCCATTTCTGGCAATGGATGAAGAAGGGCGGCGGCGGCAA
>CAYYDL010000603.1:0-3255 GCA_964470545.1 uncultured Hyphomicrobium sp.
AGTGCCTTTGCTCAGTCGGCGGCAAGCCGGTGTTGACCGGAGAGGCCGTCCTGATGGTTCCCGCGCGCCCGAAGTAATGGCAAATTCCTCCACGGTCTGAACCTAGAGAGCCGTACTTCGGAAGCCGACGAGCCCCCGCCACCATGCACGTCGTCCATGGCCATAAACATGTCCCGCCCGAGCTTCGCGGCTCCGCCGTCGCGATCGGCAATTTCGACGGCGTGCACCGAGGGCATCGCGCACTGATTGCGGAGGCGAAAGCCCGCGCCGCGGAGCATGGAACGCTCTCGTCTGTGCTCGTTTTCGAGCCCTATCCGCGCGAATTCTTCCAGCCGAACGAGACGCACTTTCGCCTGACTCCCTTCAAGCGCAAGGTCGCGATTTTCGAGAGACTCGGTCTTGATGTCGTCTTCGTCGAGCCGTTCGATTCCGAACTCGCCGCGCTTTCCGCAGAAGATTTCATCGAACGCGTCATTGTCGCGGGTCTTGGGGCCAGCCACGTCGTGATCGGCTACGACTTCTATTTTGGACATAAGCGCGGCGGCAATCCCGAGATGATGTTGCGCGCCGGCGAAGAGCTTGGTTTCGGCGTGAGTGTCATGCCGCCCGTGGCGGAAGCCGGCGAACCGTTCTCGTCCTCAGCAGTGAGGCTTTATCTTGCGCAGGGAGACGTGAAAGGGGCGGCCCATATGCTCGGCGAACCGTGGCGCGTCGCCGGCAAAGTGGTTGGCGGTGCCAAGCGAGGCACCGGAATGGGCTACCCGACCGCCAATCTGCCCATGCCGAAGGGTACGACGCTGGGCCACGGCATTTATGCCGTCAGGGCATATTTCGATGGTGTCCCGCACGACGCCGCGGCCTATCTGGGGACGCGTCCGACGTTCGACGATGGTATGCCCGTGCTTGAAGTCTTCCTGTTCGACTTCAACGGCGATCTCTACGGCCGCGACATGGAGGTCGAATTTGTCGACTTTATCCGCGCTGACCGCAAATTCCATTCCGTCGACGAACTCGTGGCCCAGATGGACAAGGACATCTCCGCTGTGAGGGCTGTATTGGCCAAATCCTAGGCTGCCATCCTCGGGCGAGTGCGCCTTTTGGCGCATCGAAGCCCGGGGATCCAGCAAAGGACGTCGAATACACATATCTAGCCTCCGGCGCATTTTATGCTGGATCCCCGAGCGGACTCGCGGGCTCGCCCGTTCGAGGATGACGATATTGAGCGCTGCCTTTGCTAACCCGCGGCGCAGTTGCTAGAACCCGCGCTGATTTCCTTGAGGATTGAAAGTTTAACGGATGTCGAAAGACGCGAAGGCCGCCGGTAAGGCAGGCGCTGCAACAGATGCCCCGGCGAAGCCCGAGGAGCGCGCCCCAGTCGGTCGTGATTGGAGCAAAACGCTCTTTTTGCCCCAAACCGAGTTTCCCATGCGGGCGGGATTGCCCGAGCTTGAGCCGAAGCTATTGAAGCGTTGGGACGAGATCGGTCTCTATGAAAAGTTGCGCTCGCAGTCGAAAGGCCGCGTGAAGTTCACGCTTCACGACGGGCCGCCCTACGCCAACGGCAACATCCACATCGGCCATGCACTGAACAAGATCCTGAAAGACTTGGTCGTCAAATCGCACCAGATGCTCGGGAACGATTCGAACTACGTGCCAGGCTGGGATTGTCACGGCCTCCCGATCGAATGGAAGATCGAGGAGCAATATCGCGCGAAGGGCAGAGAGAAGCCGAACTTTTCCGATCCCGTCGCCATGAATGCCTTCCGAGACGAGTGCCGCAAGTTCGCGGCGCACTGGCTTGGTGTTCAGCGCGAGGAATTCAAGCGCCTCGGCGTCATCGGAGATTGGGAACGGCCCTATTCGACGATGGACTTCCGCGCCGAGAGCATCATCGCGCGCGAGCTGATGAAATTCGCTGCGACGGGGCAGCTCTATCGCGGCTCGAAGCCGGTCATGTGGTCGGTCGTGGAAAAGACCGCACTCGCCGAAGCCGAAGTCGAGTACCAGGACTACCAGTCCGATATGATTTGGGTGAAGTTCGCCACGAAACCGCTGCCCGTCTTGGACAGCCTTTCGGAAGGCAACCTTCCGCCCGAGCTTCATCCCGAATGGACCCCGGAAAATCTCCTCGGTGCCTCTGTCGTCATCTGGACGACGACGCCATGGACGATTCCCGGCAACCGCGCGATCAGCTATTCGTCGAGGATCGAATATGGGCTTTACGAAGTCACGGCTGCGCCCGAAGGCAACTGGGCAAAGGTCGGCGACCGCTACCTCCTGGCGGACAAACTCGCGGCTGACGTGATGAAGGCTGCGAAGGTCGAAGCCTATGAACGGCGCTGGTCGGTCAGCAATTTCGAGCTTCGCCACCTGCTGTGCGAACATCCGCTCAAGGATCTCGGCTACGGGTTTGATGTGCCGCTGCTCGACGGTGATCACGTAACCGACGATACCGGCACGGGCTTCGTTCATACCGCGCCGGGACACGGTGCCGACGACTACAACATCTGGACCGCGAGCCAGAAGAAGCTGCGCGATCGCGGCATCGACACCGATATCCCATTCACTGTCGATGCCGATGGCGTGCTGACGAAAGCCGCGCCGGGCTTCGAAGGTAAGCGCGTGCTGAAGGAGAACGGCGACAAGGGCGACGCCAACGACGCCGTCATCAAAGCGCTGGCCGAAGCCGGTAACATCATCGCGCGCGGTCGCCTGAAGCACCAGTATCCGCACTCGTGGCGATCGAAGAAGCCGGTCATTTTCCGCAACACGCCGCAGTGGTTCATTTCAATGGATCGCGCGCTTGGCACGCCGCTCCCAGAATGGAAGGCACCGGAATCCGGCAAAGCTGGCCACAGCGCGCCGACCCTTCGTCAGTTGGCGCTCGAAGAGATCAAGCGCGTCGCGTGGGTGCCCGCGGCCGGCGAGAACCGCATCACCGGCATGATCGAGAACCGGCCCGATTGGGTCGTTTCACGTCAGCGCGCCTGGGGCGTACCGATCACCGTGTTCCGCAACATCGAAACGGATGAGGTCATTCCTGGCCCTGGCTTCGACAAATCCGACGAACTCAGCACGCGGATCGAGAAGGCGTTCGCCGAAAAGGGGGCCGATGTCTGGTTCGAGGAAGGCGCCAAGGATCGGTTCCTGAAGGGCGTCATCCCGGTAAAGGACAAGGGCAAGTGGGAGCAGGTCAAGGACGTGCTCGATGTCTGGTTCGATTCCGGCTCGACGCATGCCTTTACCCTTGAGGAT
>CAYYDL010000604.1:0-4897 GCA_964470545.1 uncultured Hyphomicrobium sp.
CGGGAGGTTCAAAGGAACGACAGAGGGGCGCGGCGTGGGCCGGCATGCGAGGACCTGTGCACGACATCAAAGCCGGGACGCTAATCTGATTCGACGCCGCCGGTCTTCGGTCGGAGCCCATGCAACGCGGAAAAGCCGTTGATTCGATTAGGAGCTTTATCCGATCGGGCAAGATTGCGACTATTTAACCTCACGTTCAGAGTGAGTTCATCTTCGCCGCGCTACGCTCCTGATCAAGCTGGTGATGACACATCCCCCCGTGCGCACCAGATGCTGCTGAGCCCGGCCAAGCCTCAAGACCTCCCCCCGTCTTCCCCGCTTGGCCGGGCCGCGGCTCCCCAACCATCCAGCGGTTCATTTCGGCAGCATGGACGATGTTCTGCGTTGCGCTGATGTTTTTGCTGCCGCTGTCCTGATCGGCTCCAAAGCGACTTCGATCATCTTGAGGGCTGCCGCCTCCGCGTCAGCCATGCCGCGTGGCTGCGTCGCAAGATCGGAAGGAACATGGATGAAGCCGACGCAACAGCCGTGGCTACCGGCAAGCGCCAGCGAATGATAAAGCACCGTGTTGCAGAGATAGCCGCCCGCATCGTTCGAAATCGAGCAAGGCCAGCCGCTGCGGTTGAGCGCATCGACAATCAATGGGATATCGATTGTGGCACGCCGCTTGGCCGGACCTGTCGCACATAAAGTCACCGCCTTCGGAAGCGCGCCGGTGGCATCACGGGATGGCCGACAGAAATTGCGCGCCTCCGTCTCGACTCGAATGCTTTGTGTGCCGGACGCCACGCCGAAATGCAGGGCGAGCACCGGTCGATACCGTCGATAGAGCGCCTCGATGCGGCGCGGCGCACGCGCCCACTCCGTCGGCAAGACGGCGGCGGCGAAACGAAAAGCCGGAAAGCGGCCGCGCGCGAGACGGGCGAGATGTCGAACCAAGGCAGCGGAAGCATTGTCGGGAACACCCGGAAACGGCCCAAAGCCGGTCAGCAATACTGTCGGTCGCGTTTCGGACCTGCCTGACATCCTCCGAATATAGACCGGCAGGCCGATCCTTTGAATGTGGAGATATGCCCTCGCGGCGGGCTTTAGCGCCTAAGCCGCTGGCGGAGGTTCATCGAAAACCAGCCGTCCCTCTTCCGCCTTATGGAAATACTGGCTGGAAACGAGCCACCCTTTGAGCGGCCTGAGCGGCGGAATGCAGGTCAGAAACACCAAGGGAAGGCTGGTGACGAGATGCACCCAGAACGGGGGTGAATACGCGACCTCGAGCCAGACTGCAAAGAAGACGCTCGGAACGCACGCGAAGCAAATGACGAAGAACGCCGGCCCATCCGCCGGATCTGCGAAGGACAAGTCGAGCCCGCAGATTGGACATCGCTTCTTGAGCGTCAGGAATCCATCGAAGATCTTGCCTTTTCCGCAGCGCGGACAAAGTCCCAAAATCCCCGTTCTGAATGGCGAAAGCTCAGGCCATCGATGGTCCGCACACATACTACGGTTCCCTTATGGTGGTAAGAAGACAGAGACAATATAGGTCAATTGTATGGCACAAGGCAAGACAAATGAATAATGTATGGCAAGAATTAAAGCATGTTATTTCAGAGCATTGACGAATTTGCGGAATGGTCGCAGCGTCTCGACAGCTACGATCGGCGCGAAAACGTCTTGCCGATGCTAGCCATACATGATAGTAAATGTATGGCTTTTGCTTTTTCAGGATGGGTAAAATGTCTTGGGAGCCATGGCTCGTCGAGAGCAGTCAACTTAAGTATCGAGGCATCGTCGAAGCGCTGGAGACCGACCTGAAGTCGGGTCAGGTCCAGCCCGGCGACCGTCTCCCCCCACAAAGGCTCATCGCCGAAAAGCTCGGCGTCGATCTCACGACGGTCACGCGCGCGTTCAACGAGGCGCGACGGCGGGGATTGGTCGAAGCAAACGCAGGGCGTGGCACCTTCATCCGCCGCCGTATCGATGACGGTGGAACGCTTGGCGTAGGTGCGCCGCCGGCCGTCGATCTCAGCATGAACATTCCGCCTCAGCCGGCGAGCGCCAATCTCAAGCGCCTCATCCCCGAGACGATCGCCAATCTCCTCTCGGAGGAGCACGGCATGTTGAACCTGCATTATCAGGAGAGTACCGGGAGCGATGCGGACCGCGCAGCGGCTGCAGCTTGGCTCGCCAGGCGCATCGGTCATGTTCGGGCGTCTTCTATCGTTCTCGCCAATGGCGCTCAGAGCGCGCTCTATGCCATCTGTGCGGCGCTCCTTTCGCCAGGGGACAGCATCGCAGCCGGTTTCGTCACCTATCCCGGACTCAAGGCCGTCGCAAAACAGCTGGGCTTGGCGCTGAGCCCGCTAGCGATGGATGAGCAGGGCATTCTGCCCGACGCATTCGAAGCCTGCTGCAGAGGCCGGCCACCGAAGGTCCTTTATGTCATTCCAGCGATTGATAACCCGACAACCGCGACTCTGCCGGAAGATCGGCGGCGCGCGATTGCTGCAATCGCCCAACGCTATGGCGTCGAGATTATCGAGGACGATCCGTATTCGGTCCTGCAGGTCGATACGTTGAGCCCGATCGCTACGTTTGCGCCGGAGCTGACATGGCACATTGCGACGCTTTCGAAGTGCACGACGCCTGCGCTGCGCATCGCGTACGTCGTGGCGCCGGGTGCGGCTCGGGCGATGCGGCTGGCCGGCGTTATCCGTGCCGTCAGTTTAATGGTCCCTCCAATCAACGCCGCGCTCGTGTCGCGTTGGATCCTGAGCGGCATCGTCGATGATTTGACGGGCTCCATTCGCGACGAAAACATGGCTCGTCAACGCCTGGCAAAGACGATCTTCGGCGACGCAGACATCTCAGCCGATCGCTGCGGCCACCACATCTGGCTCCGGATGCCGCCATATTGGCGCGCTGCTGATTTCGTCGATCACGCTGGGCGTTCGGGAATATCCGTCGTGCCAGGATCAGCATTCGCGATCGGTCCCGAAAGCCCCGAGGCGCTGCGGCTATCACTCGGGGTTGCGCCGGACCGCACCTCACTCGTCGACGCCCTGAAGGAGCTTGCGAGCCTTCTTTCCCAACCGGCCGTTGCCATAAAGGCGATCGTCTAGACGTCCATTGGCCGAAAACGGTCCGGAAATTGAAAGCAAGGTTCGGAGTGTGCTGTCACAAGATCCGCATTAGAATGTGCAATCATGACATGCGGAACCGAGATGGCGAGCAAAACAAAACGCCCCGGCACAGGACGAGAGGCCGGCGGAGAGGCTGTGCGCTGGGCGGCAGTCGTCGCGCGGGACAAAGCATTCGATGGAGAGTTCGTCTTTTCGGTCGCCTCGACAGGCGTCTATTGCAGGCCCTCTTGCCCGGCGCGCCGTGCAAAGCGCGAAAATGTCGCCTTCTTTGACTCCTGCGCCAAAGCAGAAGCTTCGGGATTTCGCGCCTGCCGGCGATGCCGCCCAAACGAACCTGCGCGCGACGCCCACCACGCACGCCTCGTGGCGGAAGCATGCCGAAGAATAGAGCGCTCCGAAGAAATCCCTGACCTTGCTCAACTCGCTGCAATGAGCGGCGTCAGCCGCTTTCATTTTCACCGCATGTTCAAGAAGGTCACGGGCGTCACGCCGAAGGGTTATGCGCTCGCGCATCGCCGCAACGCTGTTCGCCGCGAACTGCAAAGGAGCGCCTCAGTGACCGACGCGATCTACAGGGCTGGCTTCACCTCGAGTTCGCGTTTTTATGAAAACGCCGCGGAGCAACTGGGAATGACACCGAAAACATTTCGATCGGGCGGACAGAATGAACTTCTGACGTTCTCGGTTGCAGACAGCTCGCTCGGAAGCATCCTTGTCGCGGCGAGCGAGAAAGGTATTGCCGCGATCCTCATCGGCGACGACGCGGAAAATCTGACCCGCGAACTCAAGAAGCTGTTTCCCAAGGCTGAGTTCGTTGCGGGTGATCGCCGCTTCACTAGATCGCTCGGTCGCGTCATTGCCATGGTAGAGCGCCCCGAGATGCCCTTCGAACTGCCGCTCGATATTCGCGGCACCGCCTTCCAGCAGCGCGTCTGGAAAGCATTGCGGGACATCCCGCTGGGGACGACCGCAACATACAGCGAAGTCGCCAAAAAGCTGGACAATCCGAAAGCTGTTCGGGCCGTTGCGCGCGCGTGTGCGACGAATCCTCTTGCAATTGTCATTCCCTGCCATCGGGTCGTCAGGGCCGATGGAGACATGGCGGGCTACCGATGGGGAATAGAACGAAAGAGGAGGCTACTCGCGCGCGAGTCGTCCGGACGGGGAAAATCGCGTCGGGGCCCCTGACACAGGAAGTGACTCCTCACAGAATGAAAAAATGGTTCGCCGAGGGCTCGCTCTCGACCGTTCGTCGGCGCTTCGAAACACCGTTTGCAAACGCCCACGGCCCAGATATCCTTGCGACTATATCGCATTGAAAAAGCAAGGTGGGTCCGGAATGTTTCCAGCGAATGTTTCCCGTTTGTGTGTGCGGCCTGTTTTGGCCGGTTTGATGCTCCTCTCGCTGTTTTTTGTCGACGCCCAAGCGCAAAAAGCCGACACGACGACAATTACGATCTTCGCGGCGGCAAGCCTGAGGAATGCGCTCGATGACGCCGCTAAAGCTTTCGAGAAGAGCACCGGAGACAAGGTGGTGATTTCCTATGCGGGATCATCCGCGCTTGCGAAGCAGATCGAGCAAGGGGCGCCAGCCGATATTTTCATTTCGGCCGACCTTGACTGGATGGACTACGTTGCGAAAGCGAAGCTCATCAAGAACGACACGCGATTCAATCTGCTTGGCAACCGTCTCGTTCTGATCGCTCCGAAGACGAGTACGGTCTCGGTGAAAATCGCCAAGGATTTTCCTTTAGCGACCA